>CALMAR010000015.1 GCA_937859855.1 uncultured Kineosporia sp. | reverse complement strand
GCACCCCCGCATCACGGACCCCCACGGCGGCGGTGTGGCGGGCTGCTTTCCGGAGCGTGTCGTGGTGCCGGCCGAGCGCGTTGCGGGCCTCGTTCGCGGCCCGCTTCGAGAAGTGCCCGTACGTCCCCTCGGAGAACGCGCGGGACGTGTGCCCGAGCAGATCCGCGAGCGGCACCCCCGCATCAAGCATCCCCACGGCGGCGGAGTGGCGGGCTGCGTGCAGCGGCGCCGGATCCACGCCCGCCTGTTCGAGGATGGCGTGCCAGCGGCTGGAGTCGGCGCGCGGGTCGACCGGCCGCCCGTAGGGGGTGCGGAACACGAAATCCGTGTCGCGCTGCGCCCGCCCGGTCCCGGTCTTTAGGGGCTTGTACCTCTTGGCGGCGAGGATCCGCTGTTTCCCCTGCCGGCGCTGCAACTCTTCCAGCAGCGGCGCCATCCCGGGCAGCATCGGCAGGACCCGGTTCCCGGCGGTCGTTTTCACCGGTTTCAGCGTGTACCCGCCCGCAGTGCCCTGCGGGCATTTCGACGCCCACTTGTGGCCGCACGGCCATTCGTAGCCGCGTTTCCCGCCGAGCGGTTTCGGGGTGCCGCAGCCGTGGACGCCTTTCACGCGCCGCAACTGCTGCCGGATTGTGATCGTCTGCTCAGTGAAGTCGACGGCGTCCCATTCCAGGCCGAGGGCCTCACCCTGCCGGGGGCCGAGCTCAAGGGCGATCCGCCACCGGGCTTCGTCGGGTTCCCCATCGATCACCCGGTAGATCGCTTCGACGGCGTCGTCCATCGGCGGGTTCACCTGCGCCCGCCTCACCCGGGGCGGGGTGAGGTCGTCGCACGGGTTCCGGCCGATCAGCCGGTCCCGGACGGCCAGTTTCAGCGCCGAGTTCAGCACGATCCACGTCTGCCTGCGGGTCGAGGGTTTCGCGGTGAGCGCTGACATGATTGTGCGGACCGAGGCGGGGGTGACGAGGGAAAGCCGCCGCTGCCCGGCGAGGGGGACGATCCAGTTCCGGATCACGACGTCGTACCGGTCCGCTGTCGACGCCTCGATGCCTTTCTCCTGCGCGTGGCGTTCCAGCCAGGTGCGGCACCAGTCGGCGAGGACCGGTTCTTGCCGGCGGGCGCCCTGGTTACGGATCCCGCCCGCGTCCCGCTCGTTCGCCAGATCCCGCAGCGCGGCCCGGGCCAGCGCCCGCGTCCGGCAGGTCCGGGTCTTCGTGATCTTCTGGTTGTCAGCCTTCCAGCCGATGACGAGTTCGGCCCGGTACTTCCCGTTCTTGAGGGCGACGACCGACCCTTCGGAGCTAAGCGCGGGCATCAAGCGCCCGCTGCTTCGCGGCCAGCGACCTGATCATGTCCCGGATGATCAGCTGGTCTTCGGTGGTGAGGATCGGGTACGAGTCAGGGATCAGCTGGAATCCGTCGGCGCCGGGTGGCGGGTCGATGCCGCAGGAGATTCCGGCTGCGATGAGTACCTGCCAGGGGTGGAGGCTGAGAGCTTTCGCGATCGCGAGGATCGTCCGGACCTTGGGCAGTTCGTCCATCGGGCTGGATTCGAGGTTCGAGATGGTGCCCTTGACGATGAACTTGTCCTTGTCGGCGGGGTCGTAGCCCTTGGTGCGCTGCGCGACGTCGTTGAGACTGAGGCCGTCGTGGTGCCGGGTGGTGCGGATGAGTTCTTGGAAGCCACCGGCCGGGATACCCGCCGCGGCGGTGCCGCCGGGCTCGGAACCGGGGTTTTCGGACATATGGGCATGCTCCGGTCGCGTCGGTGGCTGCGCAACGACCAGTCGCACAGTTCTTGCACAGGCTAGCGCGCCTGCTAAACGGACTATAGAAGTGCGAACGACCTTCGTAGGGCAGGACTGGCGACTAAATCGCCAGTTAACCGGCTCTTCTGGTGGCGGCGGGTCGCGTATGGCGCTACGATCGTCGTACGGAAACACGCCGGACGCTAAACGGAGTACCCGTGACGGTTGTGACGCAGATCACTAGAAAGGTGCAGCCCGTGGGCGCCTGGTACGTCGTCCGGGACACCGGCTATCTCAACATGCTGCTCGCTGCCCGCGCGCTTGACCTGCAGGATGTCGCTGCTGAAGCCGGGGTCACCGCCGCATGGATAGGGAAGGTGTTCGCCGGGCGTAAGTGCCGTCGCCCGGTCGCCCTGTCGATCGTCCGGCAACTGACCGGTGAACCTGATGCGCTGGAGGTCGAAGGCTTGTTTCAGCGGACCACACGCATGTCTGAGAGGTCGTCTGCGAAGCGACTTTCATCCGGCCCGTACACGACTGACGGTGTGCCGCGGTGACCCGGCCGGAGCTGCTGGCGGTGCCCCCGGCGGACGAAGACGACGACCTGACCGCCGGCGTGTACCCCCCGGGTCACCCGTTGTCGCCGCTGCCGCTGCGGAACGCGAGAGAAGCGGGCGCCCTGATCGGGCGTGGCCCGAAATGGCTGAACGCGGAGGCCCACGCCCGCCGGATCCGCTGGGTGGACCTCCGCATGGACGTCACACCCGGGACGGACACGGGAAACCCGGTGGAGCGGCTGTACCGGAACGACGACCTGCACGCGCTGATCGGCGAGCGGTCCGTGGAGGCAGCCATCTGACAAACGGGGGAGCCCCGCGCCGGGGTGACCGAGTGCCAATCGCTGGAAAGACCTAGGAGCCCCCGGGCGGGGCCAGTTCACCCGAAGGGAACAAGCCCATGATGACAGACGACAGGCTGGTCAGGCCACCAGCGCCGCGCACGCCAGCGGAGAAGCTGGCGCAGGCCGAGCGCGCGTTGCGGGCGATCGATCACGACCACCGGGTGCAGGTGTCGCGGCTGAACATGCGCTGCGACCACACCGGGGTCGCAGCTGAGATGGACGCGTGGCGCCGCCGCCGTCAGCCGGTCGCGCAGCGCGTGCACGACCTCGGCGGCGTCGCGTGAGCGGCGAAACGTTCATCACTCCCGGGGAGCCGGTGCGGCGGGACGAGGACGAGTACGGCTCCCGCTGGTACTACCACCCGACCTCTGAGGCGAAGTACATCTCGGTGACGACGGTGCTGGCGCAGTCCAACAGCAAGCCGTGGCTGATGCCGTGGGTCGCGAAGTATGCGGCCCGGTACGCCGTCGAGCACCGCGCCACCTGGGTGCCGCTCGCGAAGCAGGACGCAGAGGCGGCGATCAAGCAGATCACCACCGTCGCCGCCGCGCAGCGCGACCTCAAGGCCGACCTCGGATCCTTCTGGCACGACGTCATCGAGTGCCTGGTCATCGACTCGCCACTGCCTGACATCCCCGAGCATCTCGACGGGCGGATCGTCGATTGGGGCGGGGAGCCGCTGCTGATCGGCAAGGAATGGCTGGACGACGTCGCGGACGGGTTCCTGCAGTTCACCACCGACTACGAGATCGAATGGGTTGCGGCCGAGGCGACCGTCGCTCACGACGAGCTGGAGTCGGCGGGGACGCTGGACCTGATGGGGCGGCTCCGCTGCTTCACCGATCACCGGCTCGCGCTGATCGACACGAAATCCGGTGCGCACGTCGGGAAAGACGCGCACGGGCAGATCGGCGCGCTGAACGCGTTCCCCCGGATGTGGCTCCGGGACGGCCGGATCGTCCGGAAACCGCAAGCGGACCTCGCCGGGGTGCTGCACCTGCGGCCCGAGTACCGGGCCGGGTACAAGTTCAAGCCCGTCGCTGAGGCGGATGTCGCCGCCGGGTACGCCTGGTTCCTGGCGTCGCTGGAGAATGTCCGCGCAGCCGAGGCCGTGCCGGACCGGTTCGGGCGTGCCCTGTACCCGCCGCTGCCGGACGGGTCGCAGCCGCCACCGATGGTCGAGGACCTCCGGTCCTGGCCCGGCTGCTCACGGGCGGTGCTGCCGCTGATGGCCGCCGACTTCGAATGGCTGACCGACGTGGCGCTGCTGTCCCGATCGGACCTGCTCGCGATCAAGGGTGTCGGCGGCAAGACCGTCGACGCGCTCGCGTCGGTGATGGCCGAGTTCGGCCTCTCCTTCGCTGCTGAGACGGCGGTGGCCTGATGGACGCGCCGATGTTCGTCGTCATCGAGTGGAACCAGGCCAGTGGCATGCCTGGGCTGCCCATCGAAACCGACCTCTTCCATGACCGGGGCGACGCCGACGCCGCTTGCCGTGATCTGCGGGAGCAGGCCGAGCAGAGCGGGCGTGGCGAGACCTACCGCGTTGCTGAGGTTTACGTCGACATGGATCAGGAGGGCTGACCGATGCCGATCAAGACGATGCAGCGGGAGACGGCACGGCAGGGCCGGATCCGGCTCGGGCAGACCGTCGAGGGCACCACGAAGGCCGGGAAGCACTACACCCGCCCGGCGCGGCTGGACACGTTCCGATTCACGTCCGGCTCGCAGCCCTTGATCGAAGCTGTCGCGGTCCTGCTGGGTGGTGACCCGCAGCCGTGGCCGGAGCAGGCCGGGCAATGGCAGGTCACCACGGAAGCCAGCGCGGTGAACGTGATCATCCCGCCGACCGAGAAAGCGGTCGACTCGTGGATGGAGATGTGGCTGCCCCGGATGTGCGTCCGCCGCTGCGACCGGGAGATCGAACAGATCTCCGGCGAACCGTGCATGTGCCCCGCCGACGACGACGAACGTGCCCGGCTCGCGCAACGCGGTGAGGCGTGCCGGCCGACGACCCGGCTGACCGTGATGATCCAAGACCTCCCCGGGCTGGGGACGTGGATGCTGGAATCCCACGGTTTCTACGCCGCGAAGGAGCTACCCGGCGTCGCCGAGGTGCTCGCGTCGTACGCGGAGCGGCGGATCAGTGTCCCGGCCCGGCTCCGGATCGAGCAGCGGGAACGGAAGCTGTACCGGGGTAAGGATGCCGAGCCGGAGTTGCGGAAATACCCGGTCCCGGTGCTGGACGTGCTGGCGTCTATGCGTGACCTGCACACCGCTGTGGTCGAGGGCCGCCGGTTCGCGGGCGAGTTGCCGCCGCCGATGGTCCCGGTGAAGGCGATCACGTCGGGCGCCGCCGGTCAGGTCGCGGGGCAGCGGGCGATCGAGCGGCAGGCCGCCACCGACGCGGCCGGGGAGTCGCACGCTCAGATGCTCGCCGACGACGCGATCGCCACCCGCGACCAGGCGGCGTTGCGGGCCGTGTGGGAAACCGCCCGCGACGCGGGGGTTCTCGACGAGTTCGTTCGGGTGCCGCACTACGACGAGCTGATCAGCCTCGGCGACGTCATCAAGGACCAGAAGAAGGCCATAGAGACAGGAGTAGTCGCGTGACCGCCGTCATCGCGGAGCCGGTGACGATCCCGGACGACGCGTCGAGTTTGGATGCCCCGAAGGTATGTGAGGCCGAGTTCGAGTGCCCGGATCATGGGCGTGAAAGGTGCAATTATCGGGCACGTTTCGTGGTCCGCGGCCGGTGCGTTGACTGTGGGGACCGGACCCGGTTGTGGTGCGTCCTGCATGTGCTGCTGGCGCAGATCAGACCAGACGCGGGTGGTTGCGGGACGTGCGGCGGCCGGGTGGCCTTGCTTGAGGTTTACCGGATCGGCGGCGAATCATGAGCGACGAAAACCCGCCGATCAAGCCGCCGGACTACGGCACGCCCGAGCCGGACGCGCCATGCATCCACCAGAGGCCGTCCGATTACGAGATCCGATGCGAGGCGCTCCGGGCAGCCGCCATCTATTTAGCCCAGAACCGCTGGTGCGGCTACAACCTGGACGACGCTGCCCGGGTAGCCGAGCGGTACCTGCGCGGCGGGCAGGTGCAGGACTGATGCCTCAGCGGATAAACACCTTCAACCGGCAAGCAGTCAGCGTCCAGTACGGCAATGAGGTTGTAGTGCTCGTGCCGATGGTGCGCATGAGCGCGGCTGAGGCCATCACGCATGCCGCGTGGCTGGTCGCTATGGCGCAGATCGCCGACCCGGACTGCCCGTCGTTCGGTGACGTCCTCGCGGCGGTGGAAAACACGTGAGCCTCGCCTGGATCCGCAGCCACTACGACGTCCCAGCCCGCCGGGGAATGCGTGTGCTGTTCCGGGGGCAACCCGGCTGGATCACTGGCGCAGGTGGTGGTCACCTGGTCCTGCGGATGTTCGCCGAGCCGCAGCGGAAGGTCCGCACGCATCCAATGTGGATGGTCGAGTACCTCGATGGCCCTGCCCGGTTTCAGTTGCGCCGGGTCAAGGGCTGGCGGAAACCCAGCGGCGCGATCAACGTTGCGCGGCCGACCAAGTGGGGCAACCCGCACACGCCGTGCAAGTGGCGGTGGGAGGCGTTCGGTGAAGTATCCGAGCGCGAGGTCACCGTCCAGGACGCAGTCGACGCCTTCCGCCGGGATCTACTCGCCGGAGACCTGAAGGTTTCGGTTGCCGACGTCCGTAGGGAGCTGGCCGGCCGGGATCTGGCTTGCTGGTGCCCGCCAGACCAGCCGTGCCACGCCGACGTCCTGTTGGCACTCGCCAACGGAGGTGATGGACGTGTCTGAGTTGCCTGCGTGGGCGAAGGACCCTGACGCGATCGAGCGGGTGTTCATGGCCGCGGTCGGTGAGGGCGACGCTGTCGGTGTTGAGGCAGCGATCCGGCTGATGCTGGTGGCTGACCCGGCGCGGGCCGTCCGGCTGTGGGATGGCCTGCGTATCGGGCTGCGGGTCGTCGACCTGATGCGGACGTTGTCCGGTGACGTGGACGACGCGACTCTGCAGAGGTTGCTGTCGTGAGCGAGTTGGAACTCGGGTTGCCCGACGTCGAGCCGGTTCCGGAGGAGCCGGACCTGTTCGAGGCGTGGGCACGGCTCAAGAGACAGGCCGACTGCGGGCGCCTGTTCGCTCACCCGGAAGAGTGCAAGGTCAACATCGCCGACCTGCGGGTAGTGCTGGCGTGGGCGGACGGGCAGCGCGATCTGACCGATGAGCAACTCCGGGTCATGGTCCTCACCTACCGGCGTCAGGCCGAGAAGATCGGCCCCTCGTTCGTCCGGCCGGCTGAGATCCGGGCGATGCGGGCCGCCCACGAGGCGGCCACTGGGGGCCGGTTATGACTCAGACAACGGATGAGAGCGTGGCCCGCGCCCGGCACGCTGAACGGGCCGCGCAACGCCAGGTCGAGCAGGCCGCCGACGTGACCCGCCGGTTGTGGGCGGCGGCGTGGGAAGGCGACACCGACACGATGCAGTCCCTCACCGCCGGGCTGGACTGGCGCGGCGTGAGGGTCGTGCTGAACCTTCTCGCCGTCTGCGCCGGGCCTCCCCCGGATGACCTGAACCGGGTCCTCAACGGCCGGATCAAGGCCGCCCGGCACGCGGAGATCAGCGATCAGCGGCGCCGCCGCGACCTGATCGCCGTGCGGCGCGAGGCAGAGACTGCCGGGGTAGCGCCGTGAGGGTGACGGGGCTGGACCTGTCGCTGACGGCGACCGGGATCGCCCGTGTCGAGTCCGGCGACGGCCGCGAGCTCACAACCGTCGACGTGGTGAAGCCCAGCATGCGGGGGCATGAACGGCTCGACCTGATCGTCGGGGAAGTGCTGAAAGCAGTCGACGGCGCTGACCTGATCACGGTGGAGGGCCCGTCGTACGGGTCGAAAGGCGACGCGGCGCACCAGATCGCGGGCCTGTGGTGGCTGGTCACGCACGCGCTGTGGGAGGTCCGGTCAGCGCCGGTCGCGGTCATCACCCCAGGGGCGCTGAAGAAGTACGCGACCGGGAAAGGCGGCGCCCCCAAGGATGCGGTGCTGATGGCGGTCGCCCGCCGGTTCCCGCAGGTCGAGCTGCGCGACAACAACGGCGCCGACGCGCTCGTGCTGGCCGCGATGGGCGCCCGCCGCCTGGGCTGCCCGATCGACGACCTGCCGAAAACGCATCTCGCCGCGATGGACGGCGTTCCCTGGCCCGAGCGCCGGGCGGTCCCCGCATGAGCCGGCTGCTCACGTTCCCCTGCGTCCGCTGCCTGGCTGACGTGCAGGTCCAGCCGCAACAGGCCCTGCTCGTCGATCAGGGCCGCGAAGCCGAGTTCAACTGTCCCGGCGGGCACATCGAATCGTGGCCCGTCACAACCCCCGACCGGTGGTCGCAGCTGATCGCCGCTGGCGTCCCGCACGAAACACCCACTCCCCCAACAGGAAGGCTCCAGTCATGACCGCGGTCATTGATGCCCCCGCCGACATCGGCACCGTTCGCACCGAGATCGGGGTCGGGATCGCCGACCTCCGGATGGCGCTCCGCTCCGTCGTCGTCCACGCCGGCAACGACAAGGACGTTCCCGTGCTGCGGCGGGTGCGGCTGGTCATCCAGCGCGACAACGTCCTGGTGATGGCCACCAACCGGTACACGATCGGCGTCGGCCTGGTCTCGGTCTGGCACAACGAGTACCAGGACGACGGCGTTGTCTTGGACATGCCGCTGGACATGGTCGGTGACGTGCTGCACCTGTTCCAGTCGAAGAAGGAGAAAGACGGCGACGCCGCCGATGACGACCTCCGGATCCGGATCACTGACCGGTACGTGACCGCGACCGACGTCGCCGGGCTGCTGCCGGGGAAAGAGATCACGTGGCCACGGATCACCGCTGAGGAGGACTACCCGAACCTGCTGCCGTTGATCGGCCGGCTGCAGGCGAAGGCGGGGACGGGGTCGGCGTACGCGCTGCACACGTCCGGCGCGCTGCTGAAACTGTTCGCGACCGCGTCGGCCGTGTACAAGGAGCCGACGGTGATCATGCCGACGGAGCAGGACGGCGGCGCGATCGTGGTCATCGTCGGGGAGTCGTTCGTCGGTGCGCTGATGCCGATCCGCCCGGACGACGGGCAGATCGGCGAGCTGGCCCGGTGGCGGGATGCGTGGGACCGCCGGTTCGGCGCGGTCGACTTGGAGACCGGTGAACTGGTCGGCCCGGCGCCGGAGCCCCTCGCGACGCAAGTGCCCACCCAGGACGACGACGGCGGCGGGGCGGGCCTCGATCGGCCGCTGCCGCAGGACGATCCAGGCGACGACCTTGAGCTGATGATCCAAGCCGCGCAGCTGATTGTGGACACGCAGTTCGGGTCTCCGTCGATGCTGCAGCGCAAGCTGCGGGTCGGGTTCGCGAAGGTGGGCCGGCTGATGGACCTGCTCGAATCGCATGGCGTGGTCGGCCCATCCGAGGGCAGCAAGACGCGGGCCGTGCTGGTCCAGGCGGGCGCGCTGCCAGCGATGGTGTCGGGCTGGCGGGCCGCTGCCCTCCTCGACCCGGACCAGATGACGATCGACGGCGACGACACCGAAGACTGACCCGCCCCCGCAGGGGCACCCCCGGGGGCTGAGTTGATTTCTGCGGATCTCTCGGCTCCCGGGGTCGTGTCACGCTAGACTTTCGTCTATCGCTGGACGACCACATCGTTCTTAGGAGCTCTTATGCCCCACCACACCGAGCAAGCCACCGGCGCGGATCTAGAAGAGCAGATGCGCCTGCTGCTGCTCTCCCTCCGCGTCGAACGCTTCACCCCGCTCCCGCCGCCGCTGCGCCCCGACCTGCGACCCGCGACCCCCCGCGAGATCGAAATCGCCGGCCGTGAAGCTGAGAACGCGCCGTCGCTGCGACTCATCCGCAGCCGGAAAGCCGGTGCTGCGTGATCCTCGCCATCGCATCCTGCCTTCTCGGCGTCACCGGCCTCGCCGTCATCGCCGTCATCTGCTTCACCACCGGCGGGCCGTCCGCGGTCGACGACGCCGTGCTCGCCGCGATCGCTGACGGCGCGAACGGGGTCAGCGACATCGCCCGGTACACGTGCATCGCCCCCGCCGCAGTCACCGAGTCGCTGAACCGGCAGTCGCTGCCATCCCACCTGCCGCAGCCCCGCACCGAGCAGGCACGGCACATCCGGAGCGTGCCATGACCAGCCTCCGCGACGACATCAAGGCCGCCCTTGACGCGGCCGACATCGCATACGCCGAGCGCATCCCCGAGTTCCCGGCATCCACCGACGTGCTCGCCGGCGCCGTGATGGCCGTGCTTGATCGGCGAGCGCTTAAGGGCATCGGCACGACTGAACCCGGCCGATGGGTAGCACTCGACGATGAGGGGAAGACAGAACCCGACCCACATCCGGTGCCGCCGTATCTGATGGATTTCCTGGAGCAGGAGGCGCGCGCCTCGATCGCGATCGACCAGGGTGATGTCCAGACCTTCTCGATCCACAACGTGGGCGACTGCTGGTGCGGTGACCACCATTGAGCAGCCTGCGCGATGAGATCACGAACGCCATACGGAAAGCGGAACGCGTGGCCATGAGTTCAGGCCCTGTCGTGCCCATCGGCTGGGCCAGTCCTGAGCAGGTGGCGACGGAAGTGATGGCCGTGCTGGAACGGCACGCGCAGATCTGGACAACCGGGCCTGATGGCATTACCCGGCACATCGTGTTCCCGTCCGAACCTTTGCCCGCCTCATCCGAGGGCGCGAAACCGGACACGCCGCACGCCGCGACGTGTTCGGCGTGCCGTAACGACCGGCACGGATGGTGCACCGGCCGAGCCGACAACCCC
>CALMAR010000014.1 GCA_937859855.1 uncultured Kineosporia sp. | reverse complement strand
CGGCGACCCGGCTACCCGCTGCTGGCGATCTTCATCGTCGCGACCGCGCTGCCCACGGCTGGCCCGACCTTCTCGGCCGCCTGGGCGCCCCGTTCACGAGCCGTGGACGCCGCGCTCTCCACCACCGGCGCCAGCTTGTCCCTGACCGCCTCGAACTGGGCTGCGGCGCTCGACTGAGCGGACTCAGCCGCAGCCTGGACGCGCTTCTTCCGACTGGTCTTCATGTCTGAGGACACCTCCTGCTTGTGTGCGCTGATCCACGCACTACCCAACACCATCGTTGCGTGATCTCGCCGGGTCGCCACCCCAACCCCTTGAGCTCACCTTCCGTGCCAATCCCCGGCCGATCCCGAGTAGATAACCGTGACAGACTGCAGAGCCGAACAGCGCGACGGCGGGAGGCTTCCTCTCAGCCGCGCGAAGCCGAGACAGGTGAAGAGGACCCACCGGTGACCGATCAGCCCCAGTACGCCACCTTGCACACCAATCAGGGTGACATCAAGATCAAGCTCTTTCCGAATCACGCGCCGAAGACGGTGGACAACTTCGCCGAGCTGGCCGAGGGAAGCCGGGAGTGGACCGACCCGCGGACCCGGTCCAAAACCTCGGCTCCGCTCTACGACGGCGTCATCTTCCACCGGGTGATCAGCGGATTCATGATCCAGGGCGGTGATCCGCTGGGCACCGGCACCGGCGGACCCGGCTACGACTTCGACGACGAGATCCACCCGGAGCTGAGTTTCACCAAGCCGTACGTGTTGGCGATGGCCAACGCAGGCAAGCGGATGGGTCGCGGCACGAACGGCTCGCAGTTCTTCATCACGGTGGCCACGCCCACCTACCTGCAGGGCAAGCACACCATCTTCGGTGAGGTGGCCGACGGTCCCAGCCGTGAGGTGGTGGACAAGATCGCCGCCACCCGCACTGATCGGCAGGACCGCCCGGAGAAGGACGTCGTGATCGAAAGCGTCACCATCGAACGCGGCTGAAACGCGTGAGCGGCCTGCATCGTTGAGCAAGCAATGAGCACCAGCGAGGACGGACCGGGGGGAGTCACCGGCAGTACAGAGCCGGTGGCGGCCCCGGTATGCCCGCGCCACCCCGGCCGTGAGTCCTACGTGCGCTGCCAGCGCTGCAACCGCCCGGTCTGCCCCGAGTGCCAGCGCCCGGCAGCGGTCGGCATCCAGTGCGTGGACTGTGTCCGGCAGCAGAACCACGGCGTGCGCCGGGCCCGGACCGTCTTCGGCGGTGCGGCCAGCCCCACCGGCCGAACCAAGCCTTACGTCACGTTGTCGATCGTCGGTGTCTGCGTGGCGGTGTACCTGGCCCAGATGGCGGTCGGCGTGTCCTTCACCGACCGGTTCGACTATGCGCCGTACCTGACCCAGCACGAGCCCTGGCGAATGCTCACCTCGGCCTTCCTGCACTCCCCGGACAGCGTGCTGCACATCGTGTTCAACATGTACGCGCTCTGGCTGATCGGTCCCTACCTGGAGACGCTGTTCGGATCGGCCCGGTTTCTGGCCCTGTACCTGATCTGCGCATTCGGTGGCTCGGTCGGTTATCTGCTGCTGGCCGCGCCGGACAGCGACCGGTTCTACACCGGCGCGGTGGGGGCATCCGGCGCCGTCTTCGGGCTGTTCGGCGCCTATCTGATCGTGCAGCGGAAGCTGCGCCGCGACGCCACCGGAATGCTGGTCGTGATCGGGCTGAACTTCGCCATCGGCTTCCTGCCCAGCCTGAACATCGCCTGGCAGGCCCATCTCGGTGGCCTGATCACCGGGCTGGCCGCCGCGGTGGCGCTCACCCAGGCACCGCGGGCTCGCCGGGACGTCGTCCAGTGGGGCGCCCTGGCCGGGATCACCGTGCTTCTGGTGGTGCTCACGGTGGTCAAGTACGGTCTGGCCGAGTCAGCCGTGTTCCACACCCTGTGAAGAACCCTGGGGATAATTGCACCCATGTAATTCCACAGCTGTGAGGCGGCTCTGTGGACGGTGGCCGGCGAAACCGGCTGCGGGGCTGGTTGTCGAACTACCGCCAGCGGGTGAGCATGCCGAACCCGATCAGCAGCACCGCGAAGCCGGCCAGCAGATTGAAGTCATGAATGCCCGGGATGGGGTAATCGCCCTGGGTCACGTAATAGGTGACCACCCAGGCCAGCCCGGCGATCAGGAAGCCCACCATCAGGCCGGCGAACCAGCGCGGGCTGGGCTGCTTGTTGTTGATCCTGCCCGCTGGGGCGGTGAAGGTGCCTTTCCGGCGGGTCCGCGACTCAGGCATGGTCGGCTCTCCTTTTCGACGTCCCTTAGCGTAGTGCTGTGACCTGGGCATCGGAGGCCGAAGACGGGCCGGACGAGTCACTGCGCCTTCAGCGCCGCCGCCGGGCGGGTACGGCCGGGGTCACTCTGGTTCTCGTCGTGGCCGGCTTGCTGTTCGCCACCAGCGCGAGCACCTCCAAGGGCACGCAGCTGCGCTCGGAGCGAGCCGACCTGGCCGACCTGGTAAGCGCCGAGACCCTCAGGGTGCAGGCCCGGGCCCAGCGAGTGGCCGCCCTGCACGAACAGGTCGACCGGGAGGCCGCGGCCGGCGCCGCCGGCAGCAGCGCCGTGCGTGACCTCGAACGGCACTCGTCCGGACTGGCTCTGGCCGCCGGAGTCATCCCGGTCAGCGGGCCCGGTCTGGTGGTCACCCTGAACGATGCTCCGCGGGACGCCGCGGTGCCCGCCCAGGCCGGCCCGGACGACCTGGTCGTGCACCAGCAGGACGTGCAGGCGGTGGTCAACGCGCTCTGGGCCGGCGGTGCCGAAGCGATGATGCTTCAGGACCAGCGGGTGATCTCCACCAGTGCCGTCCGCTGTGTCGGCAACACCCTGATCCTGCAGGGCAGGGTCTACTCTCCGCCCTATTCGATCACCGCCATCGGCGACGTCAAGCGGCTGCGGGCGGCTCTGAGCGCCTCGGCGGCGATCTCCTACTACCTGCAGTACGTGGCCGCGCTGCGGCTGGGCTGGAAGGTGCAGGAGCAGCCTCGCCTCAACCTGCCCGCCTTCGCCGGATCGCTCACCCTTCAGCACGCGACGACCAGCCCGGACGCCGTGATCGCCAGCCCGGAAGCGAGCAGCTCATGAAGAATCCGGTGCGTGTGCTGGTGGTGGACAACTACGACAGCTTCGTCTACACCATCGCCGGTTACCTCGGGCAGCTGGGCGCGGTCTGCGACGTCCGCCGCAATGATGCGGTCAGCGTGGACGACGCGCAGGGCTACGACGGCGTGCTGCTCTCCCCCGGTCCCGGTGCGCCGGCCGACGCCGGGATCTGCCCGCAGATGGTGCGGCACTGCGCGGACACGGGTCAGCCCATGCTGGGCGTGTGCCTGGGGCATCAGGCGTTGGGCGAGGTGTTCGGGGCCACCGTCACTCACGCCAGTGAGCTGATGCATGGCAAGACCAGCGAGGTTGAGCACGACGGTACCGGCGTACTGGAGGGTCTGCCGTCACCGTTCACCGCGACCCGATACCACTCGCTGGCGGTGCTCGAGGACACCGTTCCCAGTTCGCTGCTGGTCAATGGCCGGACCAGCAGCGGCGTGGTGATGTCCCTGCGGCATCGCGAGCTGCCGCTGTACGGCGTGCAGTTCCATCCTGAGTCGGTTCTGACCCAGGGCGGTCACCGGCTACTGGCCAACTGGCTGGCCAGCTGCGGCGATCCGGGCGCGGTTGAGCGCAGCACCGGGATGGCTCCCCTGGTCCGGCAATAACTGCCTCGACCGAGCAACGGTTTTTACGGGGTCGATGTGCCGCTGGGGTTAGGTGTCACGGGCGGGGTGGTCGCGCTCGGGCTCGGAGTCTGGTCGTCCGGCGGCTCGGCGATGGTCAGCTCCACGGTCTGCCCCCGGCGAATACTCAGCCCGTCGGCGAGGGACTGGTCCACCACCTGATCCGGTTCGCCGTCGCCGGTCTTCTCCTCGGTGTCCTTCCACTTCAGGTCGGCCTTCTTCAGCGCGCTGTGAGCGTCGTCGCGGCTGAGCCCGACGACCTTCGGCACTGTGGTCACCGTGCTGGAGAGGAAGATGTCGACCGTCGATCCCGTCGGCGCACTGTCTCCACCGGCCGGTTCGGTCTTGAAGATGTGCTCAGGCTTCTGGGTGACGTCGTTTCCCGTTGTCGACTCACCCAGCTTGAGGTTGATCTTGGCCAGGGCTGCGGCCGCCTGTTCCTGGGTCTGGCCGACCAGGTTGGGCACCGTTACTTGGGTCTCGCCGGTTCCGGAGCTGACGAAGAGCGTGATCTGCTGAGTGGTGGGCACCGAGGTACCCTCCGCCGGGTCGGTGCGGGTCACCCTGCCCGCCTTGACCGTGGCCGACGTTTCCTCCACGAGCTTGGGCGCAACCGTGAAACCGGCCTTGGACAGGGTGTCCACGGCGACCGCGGCCAGCTGTCCAGCGACCGAAGGTATCTGCTCGGTGCTCGCGGCCTCGTCCTTGTCGCCGTTCAGGGTGTGAATCAGGAAGAAGCCCGCCAGCGCGGCGATCACCACGATCGCGATGCCGGCGATGATCGGGCCCCTCCGGGACGCCGGAGGCTGGCGCTGGTCCCGCCGCCGATAGTCCTGCTCGGGATCGTAGGCCGGGGGGTACCCGCCTGCACCGGTCTGACCCAGCAGGGGGCCGCCGCCGACCGGGCCCGGCCCGGCCGCGTAACCCATAACCCGGGTGGTGCCGGTCTCGGGCGGAGGCGCGAACTGGGTGGTGGCCGCCGAGGCCGAGCTAGCCGGGATCGAGGCCATCACCTGACGGCCGCCGCGGGCGGCCTCGACGTCCGCCCGGAAGTCGGCTGCGGTCTGGTAGCGCTCCTCCCGGCCCTTGGCCAGCGAGTGCAGCACGATCCGGTCCACTGCTTCGGGGATGCCCGGCACCAGCTGGCTGGGTGCCGGGGGCTGCTCGCGCACGTGCTGATAGGCCACCGCCACGGGTGAGTCGGCCACGAACGGCGGGCGCCCGGTGAGCAGCTCGAACAGCAAGCAGCCGGCCGAGTAGAGGTCGCTGCGGGTGTCCACCTGCTCGCCCCGGGCCTGCTCGGGCGACAGGTACTGGGCGGTGCCGATCACGGCCTGGGTCTGGGTCATCGTGGACGAGGCGTCCGCCATTGCCCGGGCGATGCCGAAGTCCATCACCTTGACATCGCCGGTGGGCGTCAGCATCACGTTCGCGGGCTTGATGTCGCGGTGCACGATGCCGATCCGGTGGCTGTATTCCAGCGCGGACAGCACCCCGGCGGTGATCTCCAAGGCGAAGTCGACGTCGAGATGGTGGTGCTCGGCCAGCAGATCTCGCAGAGTGCGCCCGGCGACGTACTCCATCACGATGTACGGCAGGTTCACCACCGCGCCGCCGGCCTCGACCACCTGCTCCTCGCCGGTGTCGTAGACCGAGACGATCGCCGGGTGGTTCAGCGCGGCGGCGGACTGCGCCTCCCGCCGGAACCGGGCCTGGAAGGTGGGGTCCCGAGCCAGGTCGGTGCGCAGCAGCTTGATCGCCACGCTGCGGCCCAGCCGGGTGTCCCGGCCCTGATGCACCTCGGCCATTCCGCCCCGGCCGAGCAGATCACCGACCTGGTAGCGGTTGCCGAGCACACGTGGGCTGTCGTTCACCGGGTCCATCCCTCGATTTCGCGGTCTCCTGGACGGCCGCGATCAGATCTGCGTTCAGATGCAGGTGACCCTTGCACGGACACCGCCCGCCGCGCCACGTCAGTGACCGTTCCGCCGGATTCCGCCGGTCCAGAAACAGCATCGGCAGATCGGACTGGCCGTCGCGCTGGTGGTTCAGCTCCCCGCGACCGGCTGGCCCAGATCGTGCTGGCCACCACCAGCAGGATCAGCACGATCAGCGCCGCCAGCGGGACGCTCAGGCGGCGGCGGGTCCGGCCACCGCGCGACCCGCCAGCTCGGGAGGGCAGCGAACGGGTTGGGACGCCCGAGGCCTGCCGGGAAGACTGATGCGCCGGGGAACGACCTCGCTGGTGGCCCGGCTGGTGGGCTGCCTGGTGGGCCGGCTGACGGGCCAGCTGATGGACTGGCTCACGGCCCAGCTGGCGCCACGAATCAGAGAGTGTGGCCGGAGGGTCGTCAGCGCCGCCGGTGTGCGCGGGAACGGCGTGACCACGCGGCGGGGTGACGGCATCGGCCGGCCAGCTGCCGATCGGATTCGGGGTGGCCACGCTGCGGCCGTTGAGTTCCGGATCGCCGGCCAGCCGCCGCAGCCGCAGATCTTCCATCACCGTGGCCAGCATGTGCGCACCCTGCGGCCGGGCGGCCGGGTTCTTGGCCATCGCCGACATCACCGCGGCCCGGACCGGACCCGGGATGGTGCCTGGCAGTGGCGGCGGCTCGTCCTGCAGGTGCGCGGTGGCCACCTCGATCTGGTTGTCCCCGTCGAACGGCCGCCAGCCGGCCAGGCACTCGTAGGCCACCACGCCGAGCGCGTAGACGTCGGACAGCGGGCTGGCGACCTCCCCCCGGGCCAGCTCTGGCGCCAGATAGTGCGCGGTGCCCATCACCTGGCCGGTGGCGGTCAGCGGCTCGTGATCGCGGGGGCGGGCAATGCCGAAGTCGGTCACCTTGACCCGCAGTTCCGGGGTGATCATCAGGTTGGCGGGCTTGATGTCCCGGTGCACCACGCCGTGGCGGTGGGCGGCGTGCAGGGCCCGGGCCGCCTGGGAGATGATCTGCAGGGTGCGGTCGGTTCCGAGCGCCCCTTCACGCGAGATCATCGCGGAAAGTGGTTCTCCGGGAACCAGTTCCATGACCAAGTAGGCCGAGCCGAGGGCTTCGCCGTAGTCGAAGACGGCGGCGATCCCGCCGTGGCTGAGCGCGGCCGCGGTGCGAGCCTCGGCCCGGAACCGGCGCTGGAAGGCCGTGTCCGGGGCCAGGTCCAGCCGGAGCACCTTGATCGCGACCGCCCGGTTCAGCTTCTCGTCGTGCGCGCTCCAGACCTCGCCCATCCCGCCCACGGCCAAGCGTTCGTCCAGTACGTACCGCTCACCCAGCCGCTGGCCCGAACTCGTGATCACTGGCTGATCATTGGCTGAGCACCGCCTCGATCACCTGCTTGGCAATCGGCGCCGCGACCGTTCCGCCGAACGCCTCATTGCCTAGCTTGCCGCCGTCCTCGACCACCACTGCCACCGCCACCTTGGGATCGTCGGCCGGGGCGAACGCGGTGAACCAGGCATGCGGAGCCACGTTATTGCCGTGCTGGGCGGTGCCGGTCTTGCCGGCCACCTTGACCCCGGGGATCTGAGCGCGGGTGCCGGTTCCCGAAGTGACGACCAGTTCCATCATCTGCTTGAGCTGATCGGCCACATCCGAGGTGACCGCCTGCGACAGTTCGACCGGATCGTGTTCGTCGATCACCCGGAAATCCTGCGTCTGCACCTTGCTCACCAGGTTAGGCCGCATCACCTTACCGTCGTTGGCGATTCCGGCCGCGACCATCGCCATCTGCAACGGAGTGACCCGGACGTCGAACTGGCCGATGGCCGACTGCGCGGTCTGCGGCCGGTTGGCATCCTGCGGGAAGGTGCTCGGGGTGACCTTGAGCGGGATCGAGAGGTCCTGCCCGAAGCCGAACTTGGCCGCCTGCTGAGCCAGGGCCGCAGCGCCCAGGTCGAGCCCGAGCTGGCCGTACGCGGTGTTGCAGGAGATCTTCAGGGCATCGGCCAGGCTGACCTTGCCACCGGGGCCGCAGGGCTGCAGGTCGTCGTTGCGCAGGGGCACCGTCGTGTCCGGCAAGTCCAGCTGTGCCGGGCCGTCGAGCACGCTGTCCTTGGTGTAGTTGCCACTCGAGAGCGCCGCGGCCGATGTAATCAGCTTGAAGGTGGACCCGGGCGGGTACAGGTCGCCGGCGATGGCCTTGTTGTTCAGCGGGTCGCCGTCCGTCTTGAGCAAGGTGCTGTAAGCCGTGGCGGCCTGCTTCTGGCTGTGCGAGGCGAGACTGGCCGGGTTGTACGAGGGCTTGCTCACCATGGCCAGGATGTTGCCGGTTTTCGGGTTCAGCGCCACCACAGCCCCGCGCTGGTCGCCGAGCGCATCCCAGGCGGCGTCCTGCACCTTGGGATTGATGGTCAGCTCGACCGAGGCGCCCTTGGGCTCCTCGCCGGTCAGCAGGTCGCCGATCCGCCGGTAGAACAGCTGGCCCGAACTGCCGGACAGGAAGTCGTTCTCCGCCGCCTCGGTGCCGGCCGGATCCCGGAACAGGGAGAAGAACCCCGTCACCCCGGCGTACTTGGACCCCCCCGGATAGGTGCGCTGGAACTTGTACTCGTCGTCGGAGGCCACCGACTTGGCGATCTCCGTTCCGCTGACCAGGATCGCCCCGCGCTCGCGGCTCAGCTCCCGGATCCGCTCCCGGCTGTTGAACGGCCGGTGCCGCAGTGAGTCGGCGTCGGCGAACTGCACCCAGGTGGTGCTGATCAGCAGTGACGCGAACAGCAACGCGACCACGCCGCCCAGCTTGCGCAGGGGTGAGTTCACGGCCGGACCACCACCGTCGCCTGGTCACCGGCGGCCGGGGCCGGGGCCAGCTCGGCATCGTCCGGATCGCCGGGCGGCTCCTGCGGGTCGATGAACTCCGGATCGACGTCGATGATCGGCGCCGACGTGGTGGCCGGAGCCGGGCGCCGGGCCGAGTCGGAGATCCGCAGCAGCAGGCCGATGATCATCCAGTTCGACAGCAGCGCCGAGCCGCCGTAGGCCAGCAGCGGCATCACCAGACCGGTCAGCGGGATCACCCGGGTGACGCCGCCGGCCACCACGAAGCACTGCAGCGCGATGGTGAAGGCCAGGCCACCGGCCAGTAGCTTGCCGAAACCGTCGCGGACACCGATCGCCGTCCGCAGCCCCCGCTCGACGATCAGCGCGTACAGGCAGAGCAGAGCGAAGATGCCGGTCAGGCCAAGCTCCTCGCCGATCGAGGCGAAGATCATGTCGCTCTCGGCCGCGTACACCTTGTCCGGTGAGCCCTGGCCCAGCCCGGTGCCGAGCAGGCCGCCGTCGGCCATCCCGTACAGGCCCTGGATGATCTGGGTGGCCCGGTCGATGGTGTCGGCGGCGAACGGGTGCAGCCAGAGATCCACCCGGTTCTGCACGTGCGGGAAGACCTTCCAGGCCATGTAGGCGCCGAAGATGAACAGCGCGGTGCCGATCACCACCCAGCTGGTGCGTTCGGTGGCCACGTAGAGCATGCCCACGAACAGGCCGAAGAACAGCAGCGAGGTGCCCAGGTCGCGCTCGAACACCAGCACGCCCAGGGTGACCACCCAGGCCACCAGGATCGGGCCGAGGTCACGGGCCCGGGGCAGCTGCAGGAACAGCACCTTGCGCCCGACCAGCGACAGGGAGTCCCGGGCGGTGACCAGATAGCCGGCGAAGAACACGGTCAGCGCGACCTTGGCCAGTTCGCCGGGCTGGAACGAGAGCGGGCCCAGCCCGATCCAGATCCGGGCTCCGTTGATGTTCTTACCCAGCAGTGGCACCAGCGGCAGCAACAGCAGCACCAGGCCCAGCGCCATCGCCCGGTAGGTGTAGCGCTGCAGGGTGCGATGGTCCTTGAGAAAGTAGACGACGGCGCCGGCCGCGAGCACGCCCAGCGTGGTCCAGATCAGCTGACGCAGGGCGAACGAGCTGCCGAAGGACCGGTCCTTGGCGACGTCCAGCCGGTGGATCATCACCAGGCCGATGCCGTTGATCAGGGTGGCGATCGGCAGCAGGGTCGGGTCGGCGTAGCGGGCGTACCGGCGCAGGATCAGATGAAAGGCCAACGCTAGCGCGCCCAGCCCGGCGCCGTAGCCGAGCATCCCCGGCGGCAGGGTGCCCTTGGTGCCCAGGCCGACCAGGGCATAGGCGAAGATCGACAGTCCCACCGCGCAGCCGGTCAGGACGGCTTCCAGATTGCGTCCGGTGCGGGGGGTGACGGGGGTGACGACCGCCATCAGCCGACGTCCTGGCAGTCGGTGGCCGCGGTCCCTGGGCTCGGGGTGGTGGAC
>CALMAR010000013.1 GCA_937859855.1 uncultured Kineosporia sp. | reverse complement strand
GGCCGGGACCGGCGTCGTCCGCCTGGTCCTGCCTCTGCTCCCGGGCCGCCGCCCAGACCCGGCGCAGGCCCTGCGCCAGATCGCCCTCGACGTCCAGCTCGCCGGTGACGTAGGCCTGCGCCAGCCCCAGTTCACCCGGATGCCACAGCAGGCGGCGCAACGCGGCCGCCGATCGCAGCACCAGAACCGGACCGTCCGCCGTCCCCGCCTCGCTGCCGTCCCAGGCCCGCAGCCGGACCGGCAGGCGGCCACCGAACAGGGGCGCGAACATCTGCTCCAGCCGGTCGGCCACCGGACCGGGGTCACCCGGGCCCCCGGTCAGCCGGGCGGCCAGCTGGGTCGCGGATCGCGGCATCAGGCTCTCCTCAGCACGAACTGGTGCACATCCAGATAGCCGGAGCGAAAACCCGCTTCGCAGTAAGCGAGATAGAAAGTCCACATCCGGCGGAAGATCTGGTCGAAGCCGAGCCGGAGGACGTCGCCGGCCCGCTCCTCGAATCGCTCGCGCCACAGCTCGAGGGTCTGCGCGTAACCTGCCCCGAAGGCCAGATCGCCGGTGACCGACAGGCCCGCGCTGGCCGCCGCCTCGTGAACCGCGCGGACCGAGGGCAGCAGACCGCCGGGAAAGACGTACTTGTGCATCCAGGTGTAGGTCCGCCGCGAGGCCAGCATCCGGTCGTGGGGCATGGTTATGGCCTGGATGCCGGCCGTGCCGCCCGCGTCCAGCACCCGGCTGATGGTGGCGAAATACGTTGCCCAGTAGGCAGCTCCGACCGCCTCGATCATTTCCACGCTGACCACCGCGTCATATTGCCCGGTGACGGCCCGGTAGTCGCACAGCTCCACGGTGACCCGGCCGGCCAGGCCGGCTTGGGCGATCCGCTGCCGGGCCAGGCCGAGTTGCTCCTCCGACAGCGTGATCGAATGCACCAGCGCCCCTCGCCGGGCCGCCCGGATCGCCAGTTCACCCCAGCCAGTGCCGATCTCGAGCAGCCGGGTGCCTTCGCCCACCCCGCACTGATCGAGCAGGCGATCGATCTTGCGTTCTTGGGCCGCGGCCAGATCGCCGAAAGAGATCGCGCCAGCGACTTTTTCGGGGAAGATGGCGGCGGAGTAGGTCAAGCTGCGATCGAGGAAGGTGGCGAACAGGTCGTTCGACAGGTCGTAGTGGCGCGAGATGTTGGTCCGGGCGCCGCCGGGAGTGTTGCGTTCCCGGGACGGCTGGTAGCGCACGGCGAGGCGGCGCAGCCGCTGCAGGCCGGGCGGCACCAGCTGGGCCAGCCGCCCGGCCAGCACAGTCAGCAGATCGACCAGGCCCTCGTTGCTGGGCTCAGCTTCGCCGGACCGCGTGACCTGGTACGGCGTGTCCGGGGCGGGGGCACTCCAGTCACCGGCCAGGTACGACTCACCGAACCCGATCAGGCCGGCGCTGCCCACCCGGGCGAAGTAGTTATCCGGGCGATGCAGCACCATGACCGGCGAGCGGGAGTCGCCCGAGCCCCAGATGCCAACGATCCCGGGACTTTCCGGTACCACCACCCGGATCGGAAGGCCGGACACGGCACTGCGGAACAGGCGCCGGGCGATCCGGGCCCGGATCCGGGACCGGGGCACCCGGATCACGTCTGGCCAGCGAGCGGCCAGGTTCGCCGGGTCCAGCTCGACCGGCTCCGGCTGTCCGCTGCTCTGGCCGTTGATCTGGCCGTTGACCTGGCCACCGAGTTCGTCGCTGTACTCAGGGGGCTGCTCGTGAATGGGAGCCGGAATGCTCATTGGACGGCCTCCTGCCGGTCATGTTCGGGGCGGGGAACCACGCGCAGGCCGCGCAGCCACAGGCCGATCCCCTGCCGCCGGATCCGGGCCGCCGCCACCAGCGGCGCCAGCGGATATCGCAACGCGATAGCCAGCAACGTCAGTGGGGTCGCGGCGATCCGGCGTCCCCGGACCGCGGCCGTGAACGGCGCCTGATCCGGGCGATGGAGCGTGATCGTCAGCTCCAGCCGTGGCCCGGGCACGGGCAGGCTCATCCGGTACTCCCCCGACACCGGTTCGAACGGCGAGACGTAGAACTGCTTGTCCACCCGCGCCCGCCCTCGCTCATCCGGCCGCAACAGGTAGCAGTGCCGCTCGCCGTAGGTGTTGTGCACCTCGGCGACAACGCAGGCTAGGGCGCCGGAGCGGTCATGGCACCAGAACACGCTGAGCGGGTTGAACACGTACCCGAACACCCGGGCCGCGCTCAGCATCAGTATCCGGCCATCGGGCAGGTCGATGCCTTCGGCGGACAGGAACCGGCGCACGTTCTCGCCGATACTGGCCTGCGGATCGCCCAAGTGATCAGCGGCCCGGAACTGAGCCAGGAGCCGCAATGGGAGCGGCCAGCGGGGCAGGGCGTCGGCGTCCACCAGCCACAGGTAGCTACGATAGCGAAAACTGTTGCGAATCGGGGTGCTTCGGACGTGCAGGACGGTGCACGGGTACAGGCCCAGCGGCGCGTTCACCACGAACCGCCCAGCGAGACAGCGGCGGCCACACCCGCTCGAGCGCCGTCCTCATGGAATCCCCAGCCGTGATAGGCACCGGCGAAGGCGGTCACCCCGTCGTTCAGGGTCGCCAGCTCGGCCTGGGCAGCGACCGATGACGGCGTGTACTGCGGATGCGCGTAGTCCATCCGCTCGATCACGGCCCGCTGCGGCACCTCGGCGTTGAGCGAAACCAGATACCGCTCCGAGCTGTTCAGCCGTTGCAGCCGGCTCATGTCGTAGCTGACCTGGACCGCGCCGGCCGGTCCGGCACACGACGGCATCCGGTAGTTCCAGGATGCCTGAGCCCTCGGATTGACCGGTAGCACACTTGGATCGGTGTGCAGCACAGCCGGATTCGTGGTGTAGCGGAACGCTCCCAGCACCCGTTGCTCGGCCGGGCTGGCATCGGCCAGCATCCGCAGGGCCTGATCTGGGTGAGTCGCGATCACCACTCCGGCGAACGACTCGGTCACGCCATCGGCATCTGCCACCTCAACCCCGCGGCCGGTGCGGCGGACGCTGGTCACCGGGCGGCTGGTGTGGACGGCGCTGAGCTCCTTGACCGCCCGCTCCACGTAGGTGCGGGAGCCGCCGGTCACGGTCCGCCACCGGGGTGAGCCCAGCACCTCGAGCATCCCGTGGTTGTCCAGGAACTCGAACAGGTACCGAGCCGGATAGCCCGTGGCGGTGTCCGGAGCGCACGACCACACCGCGGCCACCAGCGGGGTGACGAAATGCTGGACGAAATAGCGCGAATACCGGCCAGCGGCCAGGAACTCGCTCAGTGCGACATCGGGAACGCCCGGATCCCGGCCGGTACTCAGGACTGCCCGGGCGTGGCGGTGGAACCGCTTGACTTCCAGCAACATTCGCAGGTACCGGGGTCTCAGCAGCAGCGAGTTGCTGGGAATTATCCCCCGGGCGCCCTGGCCGCCGGAGTACTCCAGCCCGCATCCATCACAGCGCACGGACATGCTCATGTCCGTCTCCTGCGTACGCACTCCCAGCTCGTCGAACAGCCGCAGCAGCAACGGATAGGTGCGGGCGTTGTGCACGATGAACCCGGTGTCCACGGCCAGCGTGGTGCCGTCGCCGGTGAGCACGTCATGAGTGTCGGCATGACCGCCTAGCCGGGCGCTGGCTTCGAACAGGGTCACCTGATGGCTCCGGCGCAATACGTAGGCGGCGGTCAGCCCGGCCACGCCGCTCCCGATCACCGCCACCCGGCTCGGCGTCGTGACCAGCTCCCTGGCCGGCTCCCTGGCCGGCTCCCTGGCCGGCTCCCTGGGCGGGCCGGTGGCGGCGACGTTCACGGCCGCGATCGGCTGGACTGGGACAGCATCGCGGACGCCTGACCGATGACCAGCTGGTCCCAGGCTGGGGCCCGGCGCAGCATCGCATGCCCGTCACCGGGGATGAATTGGAGGCTGACCTCGCTGGCCACGGCCCGGGCCCGGTCAGCGAAGGCGGCTGACAGCGCTGGGTCGGTGATCCGGTCGGCCGTGCCGTGGGCGATCGCCAGCCTGCGCCCGGTCAGCGGGCGCACCGGCTCATCCGGGGGCAGCCAGGGCGCCAGCCCGATCACCCCGGTCACCCCGGGGTCGGCTGCGACCCGCACGGCGGTCCGGCCGCCCATCGAGTGACCCACCACCACAATCGGCACATCGGCCTGCTGCCGCAGCTGCTGAAGGGCCCAGCGAGCGTCCAGTACCGGCGACCCGGCCGGATCGTTCCAGCCGCGGACCCCGAACCGCAGCCGGGCCACAGCGATACCCCGCCGCCGCAGCCGCCCGCTGATCGCCCCCGCCAGCAGGGTCAGCCGGAGCACGGCGGGCTGCCAGGCGCTGGTCGGTTCCAGGCTGCGAACCCGGCCGCCGTGCATTACCAGGACAAACCCGGTCAGAGGCCGCCGCCGGGGGACGCGCAGGAGCAGCTGTCGTCCAGAACGCGATCGGTGCGATCCGCGCGCGCTCAGCTGGCCTTCCACAGCTGTACTTCGGCGCTGACCAAGTGCCTGGATGGGTCAGTGATCGGTTTCACCCCCAATGGGCGACTCAGGGCCAGGGCCAATGCACATCCCGGGTGACCCTCAGCATGCCGCTGAAGGACCGGCTGTAGAAGTCACCGCCCCGGGCGTAGAGCCAGCCCAGCGGCAACAGCTGCCGGGCGATGGACTGGGCGTCGGTGAAGCGGAGCAGGCCGTCACGGCCGTGCCGGCGCCCCAGCCCGGACTGCTTGCGGCCACCCATCGGCAGCTGAACGCTCCCCCAGACCACGGAGTAGGCCTCGTTGACGGTGACCGTGCCGGCCTCGATCCGGCGAGCGATCCGCCCAGCCCGGCGCCGGTCGGCGGCCCAGACCGACGCATTCAGCCCGCAGCTGGTGTCGTTGGCCAGCCGGATCCCCTCGGCGTCGCTGGCCACCCGATAGACGCTGGCCAGCGGCCCGAACGTTTCCTCCCGGTAGCAGATCGCCGACGCCGGGACGTGCTCCAGCACGGTCGGTTCGAAGAACAGCGGGCCGATGTCCGGGCGCGCCCGGCCCCCGGCCAGCACAGTCGCCCCGCGCCCGATGGCGTCCCTGATGTGATGCTCCAGGATGTCGAACTGGGTCTGCGAGGCGATGCAGCCCATGTCGCTGGCATAGTCCAGAGCCGCGCCGAGCCGGATCGCTGCGACCCGGGGCAGGAACCGCTGCAGGAAGTCGGCGGCGATCCGCTCGTGCAGGATCACCCGCTCCATCGAGACGCAGGCGTGCCCGGAGTTCGAGAAACAGTCCCGGACAATGGCTTCGGCCGCCCGGTCCAGGTCGGCGTCGTCGGCGACATAGACCGGGTTCTTGCCGCCGAGCTCGAGTGAGACGCTGATCAGCCGCTGGGCCGCCTGCGCGGCCACGATGGCGCCGGTCCTGGTCGACCCGGTGAAGCAGAGGTGATCGGCCTGGGCGATGATCTCGGTGCCGATGATGTCGCCGGGGCCGCAGACCACCTGGAAGAGCCGGTCCGGCAGCCCGGCCTGGGACAGCAGGTCCGCCGCCCACAGCGCAGTGAAGGCGGTCTGCGCATCTGGCTTCAGCACCACCGCGTTACCGGCCAGCAGGGCCGGAATGGCGTCGGACAGGGTGAGCACCAGCGGGTAGTTCCAGGGCGAGATCATCCCGATCACGCCCTTGGGGTGGTGCACCTCGCGGGCGGCGGTCAGGCCTGGGACCAGACCGGTATGGCGCTGTTCGCCCAGATAGCGTGGCCCGCGACGGCTGTAGTAGCGGGCGTTGATAGCGGCGTCGGCGATCTCGTCGAACGCGTTCATCCGGGACTTGCCCGTTTCCAGCTGGATGATGTCCAGGCCAGTGGATTGCTGGGCCAGCACCAGGTCGCCCACCCGGGCGATCACCGCGGCCCGGTCCCGGGCTGGGCGGCCCCGCCACTCGCGCTGGGCGATCCGGGCGGCGCTGAAGGCAGCCTCGACGTCGTCAGGAGTCGATTGGGGGACGCGGCCGATCGGGGCGCCGGTCAGCGGAGTGCGGGTGGTCACGGGTTCGGCGCGCCCGGCCGCG
>CALMAR010000012.1 GCA_937859855.1 uncultured Kineosporia sp. | reverse complement strand
AAGCCACACCAGGCCAGCGCTGGGCGGCCGCCGTCGTCCCGGTCGTCACCGCCTGGGCTCTGGTGCGGCCGTTGTCGCGGCAGCTTCCGGTTTTTCCGTACGTACCGGAAAGGACCTACGGCAGCTGGGGGGTCAGCAGCGCCGGATGGACGGCAACGGGTCTGCTCGCCGTGGTGTTCCTCTCGTTGGTCCTGACCCGGGAGGGGAAACCCTGGGAACGGATGGCCCTGCCATTCCGGCGCTGCCAGTCCTAGCCGCTGATTCAGGTGGTCGATGCCGCGTAGATGGCCGCGATGGACGCCGCCAGCACGTGGTCGAATTCCTCGTCGCTCTGGCCCGCGTTCAGCCCCTCGGCCAGAGCTCGCGAGAAGCTGGCGATCAGGCCATGATTGCGGGCCAGCCGGGTATCGGCATCCTGCTGCGAGTAACCGCCGGACAGGGCAACCACCCGCATCACACCGGGATGAGCGATCAGTTCGGCATAGAAGTCGTCCCGGCTGGGGATCGACAGTTTCAGGATCACCTGCTGTGAATCCGGCATCGCAGACAGTCGTTCAACGATTCCGGCCTTGAGCAGGTCCTCGGCACGCTCCTTCTCGGGACTGCGGATGTCGACCTCGGGCTCGAGGATCGGCACGAAGCCCTCCTGCAGAATGCGGCCGGCATACGCGAACTGCTGATCCAGCACCGCAGCGATGCCGTCCTCGTCGCCTCGCTTGACGAAGGAACGCATCTTGGTACCGAAGATGGGATGACGCCGGGCCCGGCTGAGCAGAGTCTCCAGCTGGGTGAACGGCTTCATCAGCTGCACTCCGGCCGACTCGGTCGCCAGCCCCTCGTCGACCTTGACGAACGGCACGATCCGCTTCTGCTCCCACAGATATTCGGCCGCCGGAATCCCGGCCACGTCACGATCCATTGTCTGCTCGAACAGAATCGTGCCCAGAACCCGATCACCGCCGAACGCGGGAGCCTGCATGATCCGGGCCCGGAAGGCATGCATCAGATCGAACATCTGAGCCTCGTCCGAGTACGCCGTCTCCGGCACCCCGTAGTGTGCCAGTGCGCCGGCCGTGCTGCCGCCGCTCTGGTCGAGGGCAGCGAAGAAGCCGGCCCCCTGACTGATCTTCGCCAGTTGTTCAGCGTCCACTGATCCTCCGGAGTGAGGGCCGCTCATTCCCAGGAGTCAGCCTCGACGTGAGTCATTGTGGCGCAACCGAAGCCGCACCGAGCCCTCGGGGGCGTCCGATGTCGCCGCGCGAACCGGGTGCCGGGGCTGGACGATCGCCCGTCGCGCCATGACCTGCACCTGCACCTACACCTGCGAGCCGGGATACTCCGATCATGACGGTGAGCGGCGAACGGGCTGATGTGCTGGAGGGCGGCCGTCGCCCAGCTGTGCCCCGTCGCAGCCGGATCATCGTCGGTGCCGGACTCGCGATGGTCCTTCTCGCTGGCCTGTGGTGGGAGCATCGGGACGCAGTCAGCCGGTATCAGCAACTGCTGCGATGTGTTTCCGCGGCCGAGTCGGTGCTGACCCAGTCCCACCAGGATCTGACGCTGGCCAGTAACAGCGTGGTCCTAGGAGTGGAGCCCGACCTTGCCACTGCCACCCGGCTGCGCCTGTTCCGGCCCATCGCCACGGCAGCCGCGGCCAGTGTCCCCGGCTTGGAACAGGCTCAGCGCCGTTGTCAGCGGATGCAGCCCCGGCCCTGGGCAGACGGCCAGCAACGAGCCAAGGCCGCATACCTCATGTACCTGGACTCCGAGATCGCCGTCGCCCGGGCGATCTCGGCGAACGGCGAATCGTCATTCGTCCAGCACCCGGGACTGGAGCAGGAACACGCCGTCGCCGTGACGGCCCTGGCCCGGGCGGCGCCCACGAGTGGTCTGCGTCGAGCGGCCGCCCAGCTCCAAGTACGCCTGAATACGGCAGGTTCCACCTGATTCAGCCCATTTGGACGGACGCCAACGTTCTTGCCTCGAGGTATTTCTCAGGGCAATCTCGGATCTGGGAATGCAGCCGCACCTGTAGGCCGAAGATCCACGGCTCGCCTAGGATCGCGGCGTCAGCGATGGACGACGGCGGAAGAAGCGACCGATGATCAAGCCCTACCGAATCATTGCTCACCTGATCTCCGGATGCGTCGTGCTCCAGGCGACCTGGATCGCACTCGCGAACTTCCTGCTGATCCACGACGTGGATGGCGGGACGGTGGTCGACAAGAGCTACGACGGCAATACCGGCGATGTCCTGCACGCCATTTTCGGCATGGGGATCATTCCACTGCTCGCACTGACCCTGCTCATCATGTCCTTCTTCATCCACGTCCCCGGTGCGGTTCAGCGGGCCGGCTTCGTGGTGCTGGCTGTGGTTCTCCAGATCACCTTCGCGTTCATCGCCTTCGGTGTGCCGATCATCGGAGTCCTGCACGGCGTCAACGCTTTCGTCATCATCGGCACAGCGGAGTTCGCGGCTTCCCGGGTGTCGGCTCGGCCCATGACAGGTGCTGCCACCGCTCCGGTCTGAACACGCGCCGGGTGAGGGACCGCATGCCTGCGACGAAGGTCCAAGTTGCCGGGGCCGGTGGTCCCGTTCAGGACGGGCGGGGGCCGCGGCCACCCGCCTGGATGATCGGAGGCGCTGGCACAGCCGTCATCCTGATCGCCCTGGGCTGGATGTGGTACGCCAGCCTGGTGCCGTCACAGTTGTCTGTGATGGCCATGGGTACCGCCGATTTCGGCGGTGGCCCAGCAGTCATGGGTATGGCCAGGCCCGGCGCGGCGCACCCAGGCGACGTCAGCGTGAGCTCCCTGACCGGCCCGCGAACCGGCCCGCCGCAGGTCGCGCTGACCCTGGTGGCCAGGCAGCAGCGCTTCATCCTGCCCAGCGGCGAACGCGTCGATGGGTACACCCTGAACGGCCGCTCGCCCGGCCCGCTGATCACGGCCACTCAGGGCGATCTGGTCCAGGTGACCCTGCACAATGACAACGTCGGAGCCGGCGTCACGCTGCACTGGCACGGCGTCGACGTGCCCAACGCCGAGGACGGGGTGGCGGGCGTCACTCAGGACGCCGTCGGACCGGGTCAGGATCACGTCTACCGTTTCGTGGTCCAGGATGCCGGCACCTATTGGTATCACTCGCATCAGGAGGCCGACCCGCAGGTCCGGGGCGGAATGTGGGGACCGCTGATCGTGCTGCCCCGGGGCGGAATCAAGACGCCGGAGGCCCTGGCCGCCGTGCACAGCTACGCTGGACGGCGGACGATCAATGGCCGCAGCGGGCTTCAGCGGGTGACCGCACCCCCCGGCCAGAAGGTGCGCCTGCGGGTAATCAATACAGACAACGGACCGCTGCGGGCCTCGGTCTCGGACAGCCGGGCCCGGGTGCTCGCCATTGACGGACACGACCTGAACGAGCCCGGCCCGGTCGGCGATCGCTACCTGGTGGTGCCAGCCGGTGGCCGCGCCGACTTCGAGGTCGTCGCTCCGGGCAGCGGCGCCACCCGGCTCGACCTCGGCGCCGGAACCGGGCTGCTGGTAGGTGCTCCCGGTGCGCCACCGCCAGCTGTCCGGTTACCAGCTCAAGCTCTCGACCTGCTGAGCTACGGAAAGCCGGCCGCCATTCCCTTCGACGCCCAGCATCCGGATCGGCGTTTCCAGTATCGGATCGGGCGGCGGATCGGTTTCGAGAACGGCAAACCTGGCTTCTGGTGGACGATCAACGGGCACAAATATCCGGATATACCGATGTTCGTGGTCTCACAGGGTGACGTGGTGCAAATGAAGATCAGCAACGGCGGGTTGCTGGGTGCCGACGTACATCCGATCCACCTGCATGGTCACCACGCCGTGGTGCTCAGCCGCAATGGGGTGGCGGCGACCGGCAGTCCCTGGTGGGTGGATTCCCTGGATGTCGCCAGGGGCCAGACCTTTGTGATCGCCTTCCTGGCCGACAACCCGGGGATCTGGATGGATCACTGCCACAACCTGGATCACGCCCAAGCGGGAATGATCGCCCACCTGATGTACACCGGGATCAGCGATCCCTATCACCTTGGTCCCGTAGGCCGGTTGCGAAACACTCCCGAATGACGGCTGAGCGGACCCGAGCGATCTGACCGTACCGTAATAGCAGGCGGGGTTCCTGACCCGGACTGGTCACAACGGCCGCCCTTGGCGGGCACGGAAGAGATCGCGAAGCAAGGCGATCTCGGCGCCGTGGTGGAGTACCTCCTGATTCACCCACCAGGCGGTGTCAATGAAACGATCCTCGGGATCGCTGCCATAGGGATACGTACTGCGGCCGGTTGCGTCCAGGCCAGCCTCGTCGGTGCTCATCAAGGTGTCCCGCCACGCGGCGGCCGCCGTCACGAAGGCCTCGATCGCCTCTGCCGCAGACCCGCTGAAGCGGTAGTCATCGCGGGTCATGGCATGGGTGCCGTTCATATGATCCGCGCGCAGCATCATCATTTCGCCCAGGTGTCCCAGTCGCCAAGCGATCGTGGTGAAGGGCGGCGGGTATGGCTGCGGATTGTCCGCTCGGTCACGGCCCCACTCCCCCGCACCGGTCAGCGTGGCTTCCGGGCCCGGCCCATCTGAACGGCGCCGGATCGACCAGCATCCCGCCACGGGTTCCCATAGGTGTTCCTGGTCGGTCATGGGAGGGACCGGAATCCGTACCCCGCTTCCGGCATTGCCGTCGGGTCCGGTCATCCGATCGGTCAGCCGCGAGGTGGCCCAATCGAACTGATCAACGAGAGGTGCCAGCCGCACGGGCACTGCGGGGGTCATGGGCGATCCTTTCTCGGCAGCTTCTGGTGCTCAGATGACCCATCCTGGCCCCCGGCGGCCTGGAGCCGGTCCTTTTCGAACCGCGGTCTCCAGGCTCCCGGCGGACCGGACGGCGAAAGACTGCTGATCAGACGCGTGAGGTACGGCGCAGGGCCACGGCACCGAGCGCCAAGCCGAGCAGACCGGCCACCAGACCAGCTGTGCCCAGCCCGGTGGCCCAGCCACCGGACCCGGCCGAGTTCTGCGCAGCGGTGCTGGCGGCCGGCTGGGTGGACGGTTGAGCCGCCACGCCAATGGGCGGGACCGCCTGGTCGTCGTCGGCCCCGGGCACAGCTGGAGTGACGGCGAACGCGGGCAGTGGATGCTCCGGTTCGTCGCTGCCGGGAGGCTGGGGCTGGTTCCACTGCACCACCGTGCCATCGGAGTAGGTCTGGGCGACCGGGAAGGCCAGCTGCTTGGCACCCTCGGGGATCGGGCCGCCATCGATCGAGAACTCCTGGAACTGGCCGGGCGCGATCCCGGCGGCGTCCCCCGATCCGGTTGCGGTCCAGGTCACCTTGACCGGGGCCTTGGTCAGCGTGGCGCCTTCCACCTGCACCGGCTTGGGCAGGTCACCCTCCAGGATCGACAGCGTCCAGCCAGCCAGTGGCTGGGCCGAGACGTCGGCCAGCGGCGTAGTGAGCGGAAGCGAGACCGCCACCTTGACCGTTTGGGCAGACGGCGATTCGTCTGGGACCCGGAAAGTCAGCTTGGTGTAGCTGCCAGCTGCGGTGGAATCGGGGATGACGTGCACGTGGGCAGATGCGCTGCCCGCTCCAGCCGTGATCAGTAGTCCGGCAGCGAGCACAGCTACGGCATAGCGTTTTTTGGGCATGGAAGATCGACAATCCTTTTCACTGGGAGGATCGGTGCTGAGGTCAGAGGTCTGAACTCGTCAGTACCGGAGGTCCCCGGTGCGAGATCCTGGACGCCAGCACCCGGAGCCGCGGCCGGGTGGCTGGCCGGGGCCGGCTGGCTGGCCGAATCGCTGGACCGGCCAGGACCGGAGCGCACCAGATCGCCCTCAGAGCATGAAATCCTAATGCCCGGGCCAATTCCCAGACCGCAGCCTCACCTCGGGCCAGCATCAGCGCCAGCAGAGCAGCTGCTGAGGTGTGGGCCAGTGTCATCAGCACAGTCTCAGCTGGGTCACCACCCATCGAGGACATCGGGTGGCTCATCCCAGAGCAGCCTGGGCTCAGGGGATGCAGCTGGCCGACGTGGCGCGCGGCCGTGGCGGTGAAGTGGCACTCGCTGGCGGCCGAGGTGACCACCAACAGGTAGTGCAGGACGATCTGCAGAAGCCCCATCGACAACAACAGGGCGCCGAAACGCTGGCGCCGCAGGGCGAACAGGTTGGCCACCAGCATCACCAGGGGCACCGAACCGAACCCGGTGAGCAGAGGCACCTGACCGCCGGCTGCCAGGTGCGCGGTGCATCCCAGCGCCACGGCCGTGACGGAGAACAGTGCGGTGCGCGCCATTCTGATCCCGCCACGGCCAGGGGTCACAGATCGCAGCCTAGAGCTTCTTCAGGCTCACAGTACGAGGCATCGACCGAGCCGGTGTGGCCCAGTGTGGTAGGTGTGTCAGCCAGCGGACGGCGACGGACCGGCCCCGGGTTTCGGAAGTGATGGATGTGGCTCGTTTCAACCCGGCCCCTGGCTGGCCCCCGCCGCCCGAGGGCTGGTTCCCTCCGCCCGGCTGGCAGCCCGATCCGGCTTGGCCGCCCGCCCCACCGGGCTGGGCCCTGGTGGTGCCGGAGGTCACCCAGGAGCTTGCCGAGCCGGGATCCGAGCCGCTGATCTCACGGGAGCCAGAGGCGGCGAGCTATGAGCCACCCGGTCAGGCATCGGCTGCCCAGGGAAATCCCCCGGCGGGCCTCGGGCTCACGGCGTGGCAGGCCACTGCCCCTGGCCCGCAGGACTTCGTCCCGCCGGAGCCGGCTCCCTCGCCGGTCCACCATCCCGATCAGTATTCAGATCAGTACGCCGCGCCGCCGCTCTATCCCGGGCAGCTCTATCCCGGACAGCCCTATCAAGGTCAGAGCTACCCCGGGCAGGCCCATCCCGGGCACTCGCCGTACCCCGGCCAGCCGCCGTATCCAGGGCAGCCGTATCCAGGGCAGCCGTATCCCGGGCAGCCGTATCCCGGGCAGTATCAGAGCGCCCCCGCTGCCGCGGCGGGACTGCCGCCCTGGCTGAATCTTGGCACAGCTCCGGTGGAGGCCCGGGTGGCATTCGGCGCTGGATTAGTCATGCTGCTGGGCTCCCTGCTGCGCTGGGTAGCGGCTGATCAGTTCGGCCTGCTCGTCTACCACGTGCCGGGCGGGCTTCGGCTGCTGTCCCTTGTGTTCGCCGCCGCCGTGATCGGTGGCGTGTTCGCGATGCAGAGGCCGGCCTACCGCGACCAAGCCGTCTACGCCGGTCTGATCGCGAGCGTTCTGGCCATCCTGCTGTATCTGGCCACGGCAATTCGAGGCTGGTCGGGCACGACGGCGTTCTTTGTCACCTATCACTGGAATCCCGGCGCTGGGCTGATCCTGGCTTTCGCAGGAGCCGTCACTGCCGCCGCCAGTTACGGCCTGCTACTCCTTCGCCGCCGGTCGCCGCCGGGCCCGGGACCGGGGCCGGACTTTTAGCTCCACCACAGCAGCCGGGCGATCGCCAGGCAACCGACCAGGACGATGAATCCGCGCAGCACCACCGCAGGCATCCGGCGCCCGGCCGCCGCCCCCGCCAGTCCGCCGATCGCACCGCCGGCGGCGATCAGAACCACCACCGCCCAGTCGACGTCATGCCAGGCGACGATGGCGAAGATGATTGCGGCGGCACTGTTCACGCCCACGGTCAGGATGTTCTTCAGCCCATTGGCGAGCTGCAACGAATCGGTGAAAAGGCCGCCCAGGAGGGCCAGTAGCAGAACCCCCTGGGCCGCGCCGAAGTAACCGCCGTAGACGCCGCAGCCGACCAGCAGCATCAGCAGAAGCGGCCTGACCGGGGCTGTTCTGGGGGCAGTTCTGGGGGCAGTTGAAGCAGTCTCAGGGTTCACGGCTTCGGCGTCCCCGGCTGGCGGAAGGGCAGGTTTCAGCATCCGAGCCGCCAGCCTCGGCTGAATCACGACCAGAACGACGGCCAGCCCGATCAGCACCGGCACGATCGCGTCGAAGGCGCCCGAGGGCAGCACCAGTAGCAGCACGGCGCCGAGCGCGGCCCCGGCCACTGACCACGGCATTAGCCGCCGGACCACCGGCATCCAGCCGCGCAGCTCGCGGCGATACCCCCAGGCTCCGGCCAGGTTTCCGGTGATCAGCCCAAGGTTGTTGGAGATGTTGGCGACCAGCGGCGGGTATCCCAGGCCAACCAGGGTTGAGAACGTCATCAGGGTTCCCGAGCCGACCGCCGCGTTGATGGCCCCAGCACCGGCCCCTGCGGCGAAGATGGCGCCGCCCTGCCAGAGCTGCATCCGGTCACGCTACCGGCGAGCCCGCTGACCAGCGGCCCACCCGGTCCTGGCGCGGCCGACTCGCTCATTCCAGGGCCGAAACTGCCCCCGTGTCACCCATATCGGCAGCAACGAACGACAGCTCAGCCTCATCCATCACCTGGACCGGCTGGGCTGGGACGGCGCTGGGTACCGTGACCGGACGAACCTCCCGTTCCACCAGCACGGAGCTCAGATGATGCCCGATCGCGGCGACCGCCAGCACTACCAGCGGCAGGATCGCCAGCAGTTCGAATTGTGCCCGATGGCCCGCGAATCCGGCTGGGAGCGCGACGCCGGGGTCTGGCAGCCCGATCCCTGGCCACAGCACACAGACGGTGGTGAGCAGGGCCCAGCCGGTGGTGAGGAGTGTGATCAGCCACGCTCCGGCCTGGCCTCCTGGAGCACGGAACGGCCGGTTCAGTTCAGGCTCGCGATATCGGAGCATGACGAAAGCAGGAAAGATCAGCAGGTAAGCCAGCATCACCAGGGCGATCGATGTGGTCAGCGCGATGGAGAAGTACTTGTTGCCGTCCTGTCCGGTCACCAGCAGCCCGGCGATCACGGTCAGCAGGGACACCACTCCGGAGGCAACCCCCATCCGCAGCGGGACGCCGGTGCGGGCGCAGAGCTGGCCGAAGTAGCGCGGGCCACCGCCATCCAGGCAGGCCGCCGCCTGAGCGCGGCCGGCACCCATGATCCAGGTCGACGCACTGGCCATCAGCACCCAGACGAACCCGGCCGCCGAGATCCAGCCGACGACCCGGCCCGCACCGGAGAGCACGACCGCCCCATCCGGGCCGATCGAGCCGCCGAAGACGGTGAAAGCGCTTCGCATGGCATCGATCAGCCCGTTCAGCGACGTGATCTGCTCGGCCGGGAGCACCAGCAGCACGACCAAGATGGGAAGGCCGTACAACAGGCCCTGCACCACACCCGCCCGGGCGATCGCGGCGGGCAGGTCGCGGCGTGGATCACGCATCTCCTCCCCCGCCGTGGCCGGCAGTTCCACTCCGACGAACGAGTACAGCAGAACCGGCACGACCTGAACGAAAACGATTGTCGTGGGCTGGAATTCGGTCAGCTGAATACCGTGAAATCCGTGTCGTGCACCATAGATGACGACGCTGAGAGTAATGATGCCGAGCAGCAGGATCTGACCGATCGCGCCACTGACCGGGATCCATTTGCCGTATTTCAACGGCAGCACCGCCGTCGTCGTAGCCGCCAGCACGAAGAGTGCTCCGAAGCAGAACAGGCCCGCTACAGGCAGTTCGGCGATGAACTGCTGGTACACCGACATGGCTACCACGGCCACTGTTCCACCGACCCACAGCGGCACTCCGGCCCAGTACAGAAACGAGGTCATCGAGCCAGCCAACCCGGCCGAAGGCCCGGCGCACCCAGACATAGGGGCCGCCCTCCTCGGGAATGGCGGCGCCGAGCTCGGCGCAGGCCAGGGCGGAGGGAATGAAGAACAGAACGAAAAGCACGCTCAGCCAGGTGAATGCCTGCGCACCACCGATGGCGATGGCACCGATGGTGTCCATCACCACCACGGCAGAGATCATGAAGAACACGGTGTCCAGACGGCTCAGCTCACGCCGGGGCTGCACAGGTTCATCGTCCTGATGAGGCCGGCCTGCCTGGCCCTGCGCGCTGCGTTGCTCCACGCAGCAAGAGAGCAATCACGCCACCGCCGCGATACACCCCGTGATGGGATACGCGGCAATGTCACTGCCCAGCGTTCCCATTCGGCCGGGTTTCTACACTGGAAACAGGATGGCCGGCCCAGGAGGAACCATGCGCGGCAACAGCGGCAAGCGCTGGTCGGTGGACGAGGTTTTGATGCTGCGCCGCCTGATCGCCGAGGATGTCGAGCCCGCCGACATCGCCGACGTCATCGGCCGGACACCGGATGCCATCCGGCACATGCGCCACCGGCTCAGGGACGAGCAAGTCCCCGAACTGCGCTGCCCGCGCTGCCAGCGGGTCCGCCCAGCCAGCCAGTTCTGGCCCTCGCAGCGACACACCGGCGGTTACTGCGCATCGTGCTCCCGGGCATATCAGCGCCGGACCGAGCAGGGCGAAGCGCTGGACATCGGCGGCCAGCGGTCCGCCTGATCTTCGCTGATCCGGACGTCAGCCGTTGCGCCGGCGGCGCACTATCCATACCAGCAGGGCGACGGCACCAGCGGCCGCGACAGCGATCACCTGCTGATTGACCGGCCGCTGAGCCGGGTGCGACCAGCTGGGCTGGTCCAGGACCGGCGACCGCGGTGCGGCGCCCTCCGGCCCGGCGCCGGCCACCACGAGATCGTCGTCCGGCGACCCCTTCACCCGGCCGGCCAGCTCGGCAGTCTTGTCCTTGGCCTGCCCGGCCAGCTCAGCGGTCTTGTCCTTGGCCTGCCCGGCCAGCTCGCTGGCCTTGTGCCGAGCCTGGCCGGCCAGTTCCGCTGATCGCTGCTTGGCGCTCCCAGCCACCTCCTGCGCGTGCTCCTTGAGTTCGGCGCCCTTCTCCTTGACCTGCGCCTTCACGTCGGCCTTGTGGGCCAATGCCTCGACAGTGTCGGCTAATTCGTTGCGGGTCTGCTCGATGTCGCGCTCGAGCGCTTCCTTGTCGGTGGGAATCTCGGGCGCTGTGGCGGCCGGAGTGTCGTCTGACGAGCTCATTGATGGGCACTCTCCTTGATCACGCGCACATCCTCCTTGGTGCTGGCGATGGCCTCCTCCGGAGCTGGCGGAACGGCCTTGCTGATCTGCGACTTGCCCACCAGGGCGAGGATTCCGGCGACGACGAGCAGGACGACGGCCACGATCAGCGCCGCCAGCCAGGCGTCCACCGCATTCGCCAGGCCCAGCACCGCGGTGGCGACCAGCGTGCCCAGGGCGAACCACGCGACCACTCCGGCCGCGCCGAACATGCCGGCTCCCAGACCGGCGCGCTTGCCCTTCTCCTGCAGTTCGAGCTTGCCCAGGGCCAGCTCTTCCTTCACCAGTCGCGGAACGAGTTCGGTCACCGACTTGATCAAATCAGCCGCCGATCGATGGCTGAGGTCTGGCTTGCTGATGTCGTCGCTCATCGGGGTGCTGCCTTCCGAGAATGTTGTCGGCTAGTTCTGAGATGAATCCTCGCCCGGCCAGATGCCGGTCAGCTTGCGGAAGCCGGCTGCCCCGCCGCGATCCACCAGGGCTTTGACCGCGGCGAAGATCGCGCCTTGGATGGCGGCGGCCAGGATGACCTCGCGCCAGCTGTAGGCCGCGTCGGTGGCCTCCGGGGCTTCGTCTTCGTCCGCCACGCGCTTCCAGACCTGCTTGAAGATCACTCCGGCCAGCAGGCCACCAGCGACCCCAGCACCCAGACTCACCGGCTTGTAGACCAGTGCTGCTGCTTTCGGCATCGATTCCTCCGCTGCGTTTCGTTCAAGGCTAGGCGGATACCACAATCTCACCACTGGAGATCATCAAGGCTACGCCAGCGGGATGGCTGCCCGGGTCCGGGATGCGCCGCGGCGGAAGTACGCCAAGGTGGTCGCCGAAAGGAGATCACTATGCCCAAGACCACCAAGAGCGGCAAGGTCAAGAAGGCCGAGCTGCCGTCAACGCTGAAGAAGTCGGACAAGAAGGCTCAGCGCACTTTCGCCAAGGCCCACGACTCGGCCGCCAAGGAGTACGGCGACGCCGAGCGGGCGCACCGGGTCGCTTTCTCCGCGCTGAAACACAGCTACGAGAAGGTTGGCGACCACTGGGAGGCCAAGAGCAAGAAAGGGCCCTCCGATGCTCAGGCCGCCGGTGGCAAGAACACGCATCGCAAGACCGCCGAGGGGGTCGATGCCAACGCGAGCAAGACCCATCTTCAGGACCTCGCCAAGCGCCTGGAGATCAAGGGCCGGTCGAAGATGGCCAAGAGCGAGCTGGTCGATGCGATCAAGAAGGCCAACCGGCGCGAGTCGGCCAAGAGCCGCAAGAAGTAACGCCGGTTCGCCGCGATCAGGCAATACCGATGTGACCCAGGTGTAACCGGAAGCCGGGTTGGCGTGATCCACTGCCGGGCAGGCATTTTGATCACTCCAGCCCGGCCCGGTCCGGGCAAAGGCCATCTGACCTGGCAAGTGACACATAGAAGTGCGAACCGCTTCTCCGCGTGAGAAGTTGCGGATCATGCGAATTCTCGGTGTCAACGCGATCTTCCACGACCCGGCTTCGGCCGTGATCGTCGATGGTCAGGTGCTGGCCGCGGCCGAGGAGGAGCGATTCAGCCGGCGCAAGCACGGCAAGCGGCCAGTTCCATTCTCGGCCTGGGAGCTGCCCGAGCTGAGCATGCGCTGGTGCCTGTCGCAGGCCGGCCTGCGCCCGCAGGATCTGGACGCCGTCGCCTACTCGTTCGACCCGTCCCTGGCCAAGCCGGTCGAAGGTGATCCGTGGGATCAGCTGAGAATCACCTATGCCGAGCGCGCACCTCAGTTCTTGGCCGCAGCCCTGCCCGGCTTGGACCCGCAGCAGGTTCGGTTCGTGCCGCACCACGTGGCCCATGCTGCTTCGGGTGCGCTGGCCTCGCCGTATCCCGCCAGCAGCGTGCTGGTGCTGGACGGCCGGGGCGAAAGCGCATCCCATCTGGCCGGTCGATATCAGCAGGGCCAGATCGAGGTCCTGGCCGCCCAGCAACTGCCGCACTCCCTGGGACTGGTCTACGAGAGCCTGACTGATCACCTGGGCTTTCTGCGCTCCAGCGACGAGTTCAAGGTGATGGCACTCGCCTCGTACGGCCGGCCACGGTTCCTGGACGAGTTTCGTGAGCTCATCCGGGCCACCGGCGACGGTGGCTTCGTCGCCGAATCACCGAACTGGGAGCGCTGGGCTCCCCGCCGGATAGACGACGGCAGCTGGGGAGGCGATCACGCCGATCTGGCCGCCTCCGTCCAGGCCCGGCTGGAGGAGGTGCTGGTCGAGCTGGCCAGCTGGCTGCACGCCCAGACCGGTGACCGGGTTCTGACCATGGCCGGCGGCACAGCACTGAACTGCGTGGCCAACAGCCGGATCTGGCGCGAGACCCCGTTCGAGGAGGTCTGGGTACAGCCGGCCGCCGGAGACGCCGGAACGGCACTGGGGGCGGCGCTCCAGGTGAGCGCGGACGGCGGCGAGGTGCCCGCCCCGATGCCGTCAGCGGCGCTGGGCCGGGGCTGGTCCGATCAGGACCTGGCCGCCTGGCTGCACCGGGCCGCCGTCCCCTTCACCACACCGCGCGACCTGTCCGGCCAGGTCGCGGACATCCTGGCCAGCGACGGTGTGATCGCCTGGTTCGACGGCCGCAGCGAATACGGCCCCCGGGCGCTGGGTCAGCGCTCTCTGCTGGCCAACCCGATGAACGCGGACAACCTGGAACGGCTGAACGACGTCAAGGGCCGGGAACAGTTCCGTCCGGTCGCTCCGATGGTGCTGACCGATCGAGCGGCCGAGATCTTCTCGGCCGGGCCGATCCCCAGCCCGTACATGCTGTTCGTGCACGACGTCGCGCCGGAGTGGAGGAGCCGGATCCCGGCGGTCGTGCACGTCGATGGCACCGCTCGGATCCAGACCGTGGACGACAGCACCAATCCTGGAATTGCCTCTCTGCTGAGGGCTTTCGAGCAGCGCACCGGCGTGCCGGTGCTGGTCAACACCAGCCTGAACACAGCCGGGCGGCCGATGGCCGACGATCCCCGGGACGCGCTGGAGCTGTTCGGCTCGGCCCCGGTCGACGCGCTGGTGCTGGGACCGCATCTGGTTCGCCGGGCCGCCGCCTACGGCACTGATGGGCCCACCGGATGAGCCGTTCCTCACAGGGGCTTCGTTGTGCGGTGGTGATTCCCACCATCGGCCGGGACAGCCTGCACCGCCTGCTCGGCCGCCTCGCTCAGATGTCGCAGCTACGGCCTGCTGAGGTGATCGTGGTGGACGACCGGCCGTTCACCGATACGAATCAGGGCCGCCAGCCGCTGAGGCTGAGCTGGAACGGCTCACCGGACCAGAGGTTCCTGGTCCGGCGCAGCTTCGGCCGCGGACCGGCGGCGGCCCGCAATCTGGGCTGGCTCTGCTCCGGTGCGGACTGGATCGCCTTTCTGGACGAC
>CALMAR010000011.1 GCA_937859855.1 uncultured Kineosporia sp. | reverse complement strand
GCCCGCAACTGTGCCCGAACGCTGGGCTGGGCTGGAACCGGCGGGCAGCCGGACGGTGGCATTGGTCATCTCGGGTCCAGCCACCCCTAGGCGTTGGCGTGCAGGGCCGCGTTGAGCTGGAAGGACTGGCCCTTCCGGGGCCGGGCCTCGACAGCGCCGGAGACCGAGTTACGCAGGAACAGCAGGCCGCTGTGGCCGGACAGCTCGAGGGCTTTGACCAGCCGCTCTTCGCCGTCCCCCGTCTGGCCGGACCGCAGCAGCACTTTGGTGCCGGCGGTGACATAGCAGCCGGCTTCGACCACGCAGTCATCTCCCAGGCTGATACCGAGGCCCGAATTGGCCCCGAGCAGGCAGCGCTCACCGATGCTGATGATCTGCTTGCCACCGCCGGACAAGGTGCCCATGATCGATGCCCCGCCGCCGATGTCGGACCCGTCACCCACCACCACCCCAGCCGAGATCCGGCCTTCGACCATGGAGGCGCCCAGGGTTCCGGCGTTGTAGTTGACGAATCCCTCGGGCATCACCGTGGTCCCGGCGGCCAGGTGGGCGCCGAGCCGGACCCGGCTGGCGTCCGCGATCCGGACCCCCGGCGGCACCACGTAGTCCGCCATCCGGGGGAACTTGTCCACCCCCAGCACCTCGACCCGCCCGGCAACCGGCCCGGCGGCCCGCAACCGCATCCGGGTCTGCTCGAAGCCCTCCGGTGAGCAGGGCCCGTGGCTGGTCCAGACCACGTTCGGCAGGACGCCGAAGATGCCGTCCAGGTTCAGCCCATGCGGCGGGATCAGCCGATGCGAGAGCAGGTGCAGGCGCAGGTAGGTGTCGGCGACGTCCTGCGGCGCGGTGGCCAGTTCGATCACCGTCCGGACCACCACCTGGCGGACGCCTCGATGCGGATCGATGCTCTCCAGGGCCGCCAGCCCGGCCGGGACGGAATGCGGCCCGGCGTCGGCGGGAGCGGGCCCGAGTTGCGGCCCGGGATACCAGGTGTCCAGCACGGCACCGGCCTCGGTCACCGTGGCCAGGCCCAGCCCCCACGCGGTGCCCTCGGCTTCCTGCGACATGGAAAGCAACCCTAAGGCATGCCTTCTGACTCCCGTCTGACTCCCGTGGGCGTGAGCAGCTAGGCCCGGGAGCCTGATCCTGAGCACCGCTTCACAGCCCACTACTGTCGTGGGGTGGACCACCTGGATCTGGACGGCGATGTGGTTGCGCTGACCGCCGCGCTGTGTGACATCCCATCGGTGAGCGGAGACGAGGAGCGGATCGCGGACGCCATCGAGCGCGCTCTGAGCCGGTTCGGTCATCTGCAGGTGATCCGCGACGGCGACGCGGTGCTGGCCCGCACCCAGCTGGGGCGCAGCCAACGCGCGGTGCTGGCCGGCCATCTCGACACGGTACCGATCAAGGACAAGGTGCCGAGCCGGCTCACCGGGGCCGGAGCCGATGCCGTCGTACACGGCCGGGGCGCCAGCGACATGAAGTCCGGAGTCGCGGTGATGCTGAAACTGGCTGCCACGGTCACGGATCCAGCGCTCGATGTGAGCTATATCTTCTACGAGTGCGAGGAGGTCGAGTCAGCCCGAAATGGGCTGAGCCGGCTCGTGCGCACCCACCCCGGCTGGCTGGCCGGTGATTTCGCGGTGCTCTGCGAGCCGTCGTCGGCCCGGGTCGAGGGTGGTTGCCAGGGCACCATCCGGGTTCGGGTCACGGCCACTGGAGTGGCCGCCCACTCGGCTCGTTCCTGGATGGGCCGGAATGCGATTCATGCTGTGGCGCCGCTGCTTTCGTTGCTGGCCGGATATCAGGCGGCCGAGGTCGAGGTGGACGGACTGGTCTATCGGGAGGGGCTGAACGCGGTCGGGATCACTGGCGGGATCGCCGGAAACGTGATTCCGGATCGCTGCGAGCTGATCGTGAATTACCGCTTCGCGCCGAGCCGGACACCGGCCGAGGCCGAGGCGTATCTTCGAGAGTTGTTCCGCGGGTACGAAGTCAGCGTGGCCGACGCCGCTCCTGGGGCCAGGCCAGGCCTGAACCAGCCGGCCGCAGCGGCGTTCGTAGCGGCGGTCGGCGGCGACCCGGCGCCCAAGTTCGGCTGGACCGACGTGGCTCGATTCGCCGAACTGGGAATCCCCGCGGTCAATTTCGGACCCGGCAACCCGGAGCAGGCCCACACCGACGACGAATACTGTTCAGCGGCCTCGATCTCGCTCTGCGAGCAGGCGCTGCGCCGCTGGCTGACCGGCTCCGGCGCGTACCACTAACGGCCAGGCCGGTGCCGCTTGCGCGCGGACAGATCGATGATGGCCTGCCGGGTGGTGATCGGTTCGGCCGGGTCCCGGTGCGAAGGCGCGACTGGCCCGGCCGGTGGCAGGCCGTCGGCGCTGGGCTCACCGGAGAGTTCCGGCACCGCGGACGCGAGCGGTGGTTCCGGCACGAAGGGTGGCTCGCCGGTGGGAGGGGCCAGCGGGGGCCGGACCGGCAGCGAAGGAACCAGGTGGTCCAGATCCGCCGCCGGAGCCGGGGCGTTCGCGGAACGGAACTGCCGCCGGGTCAGTGGTTGCGGGC
>CALMAR010000010.1 GCA_937859855.1 uncultured Kineosporia sp. | reverse complement strand
GCGTCCAGGAGCGGCAGGTCGGACGTCGTCCACGCCTGGCCGGTGTCGCGCTGCAGCGCCCGGACGTCGTCGAGGCTGAGCCAGGGAGCGCACCTTCGCAGGTAGGCGGGGACCGACCACAGGTCCGAGACGAGGTCTGCCGCCTCCAGCAGCGGCCATGCGCGATTGAGCGCCGTGCGCAGCTCCTCGTTCCGCCGCAACGACTTCCGGAGCAGCTCCGGCGAGACGTCGTCCTCGTCGTCCTGCTTGTCGGCCAGGATCGTGACCAGCGCCTCCATGATCGTCTCGCGCGCCTCGTTGTGCGGGGTGCCGGGTTCTGCCGCTTCGAACGCCTCGGTCCAGTCGTCGGCGCTCAGCCAGAGTTCGGACCAGGGGGTGGTGACCTCCATCCCCTCGGTCGGTGGTTCCTCGTAGAGCCTGACCGCGGGCTCGATCGCCCTGACCAGGTCCGCGGACGACTTCAGCCGGACGACGTCCGGGTCGGTCTCGATCGTCGCCGCTGCGCCCTCGGCCACCAGGTCGCGCAGGGTGCAGGTCTGCACGCCCTCCTCCCCGAGGCTGGGCAGGACGTCGGCCACGTAGGCCAGGTAGGGCTGGTGCGGGCCGACGAACAGCACGCCGCCCCGGTGGTGACCGAGGCGGGGGTCGGAGTACAGGAGATAGGCGGAGCGGTGCAGGGCCACGACGGTCTTCCCCGTGCCCGGACCGCCGTCCACGACGAGTGCACCGCGGGATCCCGCCCGGATGATGGCGTCCTGGTCGGCCTGGATGGTGGCGAGCACGTCACGCATCCGGTCGGACCTGCTGCTGCCCAGGCTGGCGATGAAGGCGGACTGGTCGTCGAGGGCGGCGTGGCCCGCGAGGCCTTCCGGGGTGAACACCTCGTCCCAGTAGTCGCCGATCCGGCCGAGGGCCCAGCGATACCTGCGGCGGCTCACCAGGCCCATCGGGTTGGCGTGGGTGGCCGCGAAGAACGGCTCGGCGGCCGGGGAGCGCCAGTCGATCAGCAGCCGGCGGCCCTCGCGGTCGGTGAGACCCAGCCGCCCGACGTAGACGGGCTCGGGGTCGTCCGCGTTGACGACGCGTCCCAGGCACAGGTCCAGGCCGAAACGGCGCAGGGCGCGCAGGCGAGCCGTCAGCCGGTGGATCTCCGTGTCCCGCTCCAGCGCCTGCTGGCCCTGCCTGCCGGGCGCCCTGCGCTGGGCGTCGAGGCGGTCGGACAGATCGGCGATCGACTGCTCCAGGCTGGTCGCGACGGCCGAGAAGTGCTGCTCGTCACCGGCGATCAGCGCCGGGTCGGCCTTGGCGTCGAGGTGGTGGGGAAGGTTGAACGCGCTTGTCCGCGGCACGCTTTCAGCTCCGATCTGAGGTCGCGCGCAGATTCTGCGGCACGACCCGGGCCTTGCCGCAAGCCCCTCGTCGAGCTATACCTTGAAGTGGAGGGAGTTCGAACTCCCTGCACCCTTCGCATTTGTCGGCTTCGTCGGCCCACCTGCTGGAACGCACTTCGATCTCGGCCGACAACCAGGGGCCCGATACCGATGGCCGCTGGAACTGTCGGGGCGAGGCAGCGGCCTTCTTGATCGCGGACGCCGTGGTGTTCCCCGTGTCCGCATGCAGGATCCCGGCAGCGCCGATTCGAACGGCTGGGGTCAAGCGGGCATCTCGAAGGCTTCCCCCCGCGGGCGAACGTACTGTGTGATCCAGGCCAGCACCGTCGTTGCATCCTTACCCACCGAGGCGACTATGCCGTCGGGACGCACGAGCACGGCGCCGTTTTCCTGGCCCAACGCCTCCGCAAGGCGGCTGTTCACGCGTGCTCTGGTCACTGTGAGGGGGAAACCATCGGGTGTGCCGAAGGTTTCGGGAGCTTCGTCATCGGCGGCCGTGCCGAGCAGGATCAGCTCGGCCTGGGCGCCCTGGGAGAGAGGCCAGACCTCGCCGGAGTGAACACCGTGCCGGTAACCGGTGCCGTCGGCCAGCGGCCCATGACGGTAGTTGATGCTCTCTTCGGTCAGGAAGGTCACCGCCAACCGCTGCAGTTCGGGGATGGACAGCGCGATCGGCGCTAGGTGGTCGCGAGCGAACAGGAGGGGACCGGTGGCCATCGCCGACTTCAGAAGCAGGCCGGACTGGCGCACCACGGCCGCACCGACAGGATGACGCTCCGCGTGGTAGGTCGTCAGCAGGCTCGGGTCAGCGGCGCCCCGCTGGACGAGCCCGATCTTCCACGCCAGGTTGGCGGCGTCCTGCATGCCGGTGTTCATGCCCTGGCCGCCGGCCGGGCTGTGCACATGGGCCGCGTCACCGCCCAGCAGCACCCGCCCGTGCACGTACTGCTCCACTTGCCTTTCGTTGACGCCGAACTCCGAGGTCCAGTGCAGCCTCGCGACTCGCCAGCCGAGATCGGTGCGGGTGTCGAGGACCGCCTGAACCTCGGCGAGGGTAAGCGTGCGCAGCTGGCCTTCCACGCCACCAGGGCCCAGATCGGCGATCAGCCGCCAGCGGCCGGCGCCTATCGGGAACAGCGCCGCGATGCCCTTGGTCAGGTAGATCTCGAGATTGGTTCGACCTGACTGTTGGTCGGCCAGCACGTCGAAGTCGGCCAGCAGCCAGCGCCGGTTGACGGTGTGCCCGGGGAACGGCAGGTTCAGCTGCCTTCGCGCGATCGAGTGGGCACCGTCGCAGGCCACCAGCCAGGGGGTGCGCAGCTGTGCCGCGCCGCCCGGCCCGTTGAGTTCGCAGCTGACACCCCCGTCGTCGGAATCGAAGCCGGTGAGTTCCGTCCGCCGCTCGACGGTGATGCCGAGTTCCCCGAGCCGGGCGATCAGAATCCGCTCGGTGTCGCTCTGCGGCACCATCACGCAGGCCGGTACACCGTCGCCATGAGACGGAAATGCGACGTCGACGGTGCGTCCGCCGAGGTGAATGTGCGCGCTCTGCAGGACGGGGTGATCCTTCGAGAACCGCTGGTGGGGCAGAGCCGGGTTGAGGGTCTCCATGGTGCGCTGCCAGACGACGAGCGCCTTCGACAGATCGGTCGGGCCCTGGCTGCGGTCGATGATCCGCACGGGGACGCCGTGCCGGGCCAGCATCAGGGCCGCCGTCAATCCGACCGGACCCGCACCGATGACGAGAACTGCTGCGGAGGCGTCTTCGATCACCGCTGGATGTGGGGTGGTCATGCTGGTCTCCCGCCGAGCGTAGATGTGCGGATCGACGCGTGAACCTCGAAGCGCGCCGTCGAAGTTGTCCAGGACGCAGCGATTCGTGGTATCAAGCGTAGCTTGATCCGCTCTCCGAGATCTCGCTCGGAGGGCCCGGCCCGGACAGGCAGCGCTGGAGGTGAGGCGATGTGACGGACGGCCTCTTCAGATGCCATCTGGGCGCCGGGCGCCGACCTGCCCTACCAAGCTGCCCTTGCCAAGGCGATCACTTGTGACGCGGTGAGGCCGTTCGCAGAGCGCGCGGGCCGCTACGCCGGACGTCCGTCGTCCTCCCATCCGCATTCGCCGCAGATCTCGTACCCTCCGCGCTCAGCCAGAGTGACGTGTCCGCAGCAGGGCACGAATACGGTCCGCCTGACGCGTTGGCGAACACGCTCATCTGTGCGCTGTACCTTTCGAACCAACGGGCTCGCTGGGCGATCAACTCCTCGTCTGCCAGAGTCGGGTCGTCGTGGATCCCGCGCACCGCGGCGGACTCCTCGCTTCCGGTGCGTTGACGTCGACTGAACCGAGACACCCGCACACTGTGTCCGCTCAGCGCCGTCCCACCTCACGTGATTCGAAATCGAGTCCAGTGGCGGCGATCAGCGATTGCGACGCACCGAGCAGATGCCTCAGACAAGATCACTCCATGATGTGCCTCACGGCGCCCCGTCATGCCGCAGATAACGTGCGCTCCGGCGAGCGGATCTGCCCGATCAGCTCGACATACCGTGACCGGTCATGCCGCATTCGCGTGAGGGTCGCTTACAGGCTCCTACTCGACGAGGACAGTTGCAGTTCGGCGCCGATGATGACGGGCAGGTTGAGGGGTAGGGCGGCGGCGCCGATGGCGGTGCGGGCGTGGGTGCCGATCTCCTCGCCGAAGACGTCGAGCACAACTTGGGAGAAGGCGTTGAGCACGGCGGTGGTCTTGTCGTAGCCGGGCTCGGCTTGCACGTATCCGCTCACGGTCAGCCACGCGGAGATCTGGTCTAGGTCGCCGAGTGTGCGGCGAAGGCTGGCCAGTACGGACAGGGCCGTAAGTCGGGCTGACTGCTGGGCCTGCTCCAGGGTGACCTGATCGGGGACTCGCCCGTAGGGTCCGGCTGGTGATCCGTCGGGTTGCGTCGGGCCGTGACCGGAGACCAGGACCCGGTCGCCGCTGACCCGCACCCACGCGAATGTCGTGACGACCGAGGGTGGAAGCACGGTGGCGGCCGGCAGCGCCAGACCCAGTTCTTGCAGTCGCTGATCGATGCTCACGACCAGATCCTGGCCTGCTGGTGTCTGGTTGACCAGCGCGCCGATGAACTCACGCAGCGGCGCCTAGACCCAGCTTTCGGCCTTGTGGTCCGGGGCTCCGGCCGCCCTTCAAGCCGAGGACGACGACGTCCGGTTCTGCCGCTGATCGCGTGCGCTGCGGCCATCGGATCTACCGCATGACGCGAAGACATCTAGGTTTCCATGCCGTACGGATCTGCATCGGACAGCAGTTCGCAGCCGTGTGCTACTGCCGAGATCGGCTGCGGCCCTGGGCCCCTCGGCGGCGCCACTGACAGTCCAGGCGCCTGAGCGCGCCTCAGCTGCCGTAGATCTTGGTCGGCTCCACCAGCACCACGGTGCGGCGCTGCTCGGCCATCACCCGGTCGTATTCATCCCAGTCATCGTGCTCGCCACCCGCCGCGGTGAATACCTCACGCAGCAGCAGCCGCAGACCCTCGGTGTCCAGCCACGGCTTGGGGTCGTCCGGTCCGGCCAGGGTGGCGGTGCCCTCCACGGTCATGTACCGCCAGCCGTCCTTGAACACGACGGAGACCCGCGGACGAGCACGCATGTTCGCCAGCTTCACCCGGCCGACGGCAACGAAGGCCAACACCTCAGCACCCGTTCGCGGGTGTGCCATGGCAGCGACGTTCACCAACGTCGATTGGATGCCGCCGTCAGCGCGAGACGTGGAGACCACGGCCAGGCCGTTCTCCGCACGGGCAAGCGCGACGGCGTCACCGATCGTGGCCATCCCGGCAGCGTAGACCCCGGGTGCCGGTCAGGGCAGGCGCGGGATCTGATCATGGCCGACGTCAAACGCAGGTGATAAGACTCTGGACAGGTCGCTACGAGACCAGCGTGCTGACTGCACCACGGCCTCGCAGAGCCACGGGTTGACGTCGTCGATACGGGTGGGCCGGCCAAGACGAGGTAGTACTCGAGATCTGGTGACGTGAGACGTCGAGGCGCCCCTCTTGGTTGAGGTACCACTTCACGTTCACCGTGCGATCCTTTCAACGGTGCTGTTCGGAACCGTCCGTCGATCGCCGGCGCGTTCGCCGTGTCCTCGAGCCCGATGCCGAAGATCTGATCGGCAGTCCACTCGTCGAATGCCCTGGGCTCTTCACCCTTGAGGGTGTGCGGGACCGCGTGATCCGAGCTGGGGTGTTCGGCGCGTCAGCGCCCAAGGGCTGAGGTTCGCTCGGGATCGCCCACGTTCGATGCATCGAGGATGCGCCGGCGGGTCAAGACCGCGTGTCGGTGAGTACGCGCCCGCCCAGACCGGTCCGGCTGACGGGTTGGCCCACGAGCTCGACGAGAACCGCCTCCCGCACCTGTTCGCCGAAGACGGCGACGACGGCCTCGGTGACGACGTTGACCAACGCGGCGATGACGGTTCCGGCGTCTTCACGCCGGAAGACTTCCTCGCGCATGCCTAACGAGATGGCTTCCAAGTGACGTGAACGGTTCTGTGCGGCTGTCCTACTGCTGGCTGATAGTGATCCGTACCATCTGCGACGACTGCAGGCCCAGGACTGGCGGGATGTCCTCATGGCAGCTGGTCTAGCTGAGAAGAACTGGTCTCAGCGCTAGACGTCCTGATAGGGCCCAGCCATGACCACACTAAGGGCACCGTGCTGGATACACAGCGACTCGAACCCGCTGAGTCCCGAGCCACGATGACGGTTGATGACCGACATGCCCTGTGACCTGCGGCGGAGGCTGCAACCGACTGTGGTGACTCCCGGTCTTTCGGCATGGTTAACGACGCGTTTTATGTCCTTCAACGTCTTTGGTCGGTTGTCAGGGATGCATCAGCAGCAACCTGCTGGACCGGGTTTGGTCGCTTGGATGATGGCGCCGTGCATGCCGTCGGCGACCTCATGTGTGGGTTTGACCGCGACATTGGTAAGCCCAGCGTTGGTCAGGCCTTCCGTGTACTCGGCGAAGCTCAGGGCCCCGGCGATGCAGCCGACGTGACTACCGCGGGCGGCGCGGTCCTGGGTTGTGAGGTGATCTTCGGCAACCACGTCGCTGATCCCGATCCGACCGCCGGGACGCAGCACCCGGGCGATCTCCGCCAGGACGGTGGGCTTGTCGGTCGACAGGTTCACCACGCAGTTGGAGATCACGACATCCACCGACTCGCCTGGAAGCGGGATGTCCTCGATGCGGCCGCGTAGGAACTCCACGTTGGTGGCACCGGCCTTCGCGGTGTTGGCTCGGGCGAGAGCGAGCATCTCGTCGGTCATGTCCAGGCCGTAGGCCTTGCCGGTGGGTCCGACCCGCTTGGCGGAGAGCAGGACATCGATGCCACCACCGGAGCCGAGGTCAAGGACGGTCTCGCCAGGGTTCAGGTCTGCTACCGCGATCGGGTTGCCGCACCCGAGGCTGGCCAGGATGACATCTTCGGGCAGGACATCTCGCTCGGATTGGTTGTACAGGATTGCGCCGAACTCGTCGCCCGCCTCCGCGGCCTCAACGTTGCCGATCGTTGCTCCGCTGGGACCGCAGCAGCTCCCGGCGCAATTGCAATCACCGGCGCCGCACCCACAGTCGTTGGCCGGCTCTCCGGTCGCCTGCACGCCTAAGGCGGCGGCCGCATACCGGCTCCTGACCAGCTCGATAACCTCGTCGTTGCCCGCCACGGTGACCTCCCGCATAGATATCGACGCCTGTCGATGAAATGACGGTTCCATATACATAGACGAGCGTCAATGTCTTGTGTCAGGCTGGGTGTCGTGGAGTTGATCCCGGTCACGGACCTCGCCGCCTGCTGCACCCCGGTCCAGGCGGCGCCGATGGACGACGCCCAGGCTGTGCAGGTCGCCTCGGTGCTCAAGGCGGTAGCTGATCCGACTCGGCTGCGGCTGCTGTCCTTGCTCTGCGCCGCCGAGTCTCGGGAGGCGGGCGAGATCTGCGTATGCGACCTGACCGAATCCCTCGGGCTGAGCCAGCCCACGATCAGCCACCACCTAAAGGTGCTCCTAGACGTGGGCCTCGTCCAACGGGAGAAGCGTGGCGTCTGGGCCTACTTCCGCATGGTGCCGGGCGCCCTGAACGACATGGCCGCCGTCTTAACCGGCCGCTCTGTCACTGCCTGCCAGGTTGGACCATGATCGGCTCTACGCGGCGTTCGTGCTGATTCTGGTGATGGGCCTGCGCAAGGGTGAGGTGCTGGGCCTGGCCTGGGACGCCGTCGACCTGGACCAACGGCAATTGTGGATCGCCTGGCAGGTGCAGCGGGTTCGCCGGGAGCTGCTGCGTCGTGAGACGAAGACCGAGGCATCGGACGCTGGCCTTCCGGTTCCTGACTTCGTGGCCGCCGCGTTGAAGCTGCGGGCCGTCGAGCAGGACTCCGACCGGGAGGCGGTCGGGAATGCCTGGGTGGGGGAGCGCCACGGCTTGGGCCTGGTATTCACGGGCAGGTACGGCGCCGTCATCGATCCGCGGACCCTGAACCGTGGCTTCTCTGCACGCTGCGAGTCGGCGGGAGTCCGGAGGATCACCGTGCACGACGCCCGGCGTACCTGCGCGACGCTTCTGGTCGACCTGGACGTGCATCCCCGGATGGTCATGCAAATCCTTCGGCACGCTCAGATCTCGGTCACGATGGCGATCCACGCCAAGGCCTCCTCGGCCGCGACCCGGGAGGCTCTCAAGCGGCTGGGCGAGAGCCTCGACGGCTCTACCGAAGGCCGGTCAGAGGGATGACTGCTGTACTTCGCTGCTGTGCGCACCCCGCGAGAGTGCTTGCCGGAGCCGCAAAAGGGGCCTCTGACCTGGGTCGGGGTGACAGGATTTGAACCTGCGGCCTCTTCGTCCCGAACGAAGCGCGCTACCAAGCTGCGCCACACCCCGGTGGAGCCCCGCAAGGATAGCCGAGCCGCCCCGGCCGACCCAATCGGTCCGGGCGGCCGACCCAATCGGTCGGGGCGGCCGACCCCATCGGTTGGGGCGGCCGAGCCGATCGACAGGCACAGCGGCCGCGGACGCAACAGGAGAGGGGCGGTCAGTCGGGCGGCGTCAGCGTGATGAGCGTGGCCTCGGGCCGGCAGGCGAACCGGACGGGTGTGTACGGCGAAGTCCCCAGCCCGGCGGACACGTGCAGGTAGGCGCCACCGTCCGAGGGCCAGCGCGAGACCCCCTTGGCCCGGCGACGCGGGAGGTCGCAGTTGGTGACCAGCGCCCCGACGCCGGGCAGGCAGAGCTGGCCGCCGTGCGTGTGACCGGCCAGGATGACCGAAGCGCCGTCCGCCGTCATCGCGTCCAGCACCCTGCGGTACGGCGCGTGCAGCACCCCGACGGTGAGCGTGGCCGAGGGGTCGGCGGCAGCCGCGACGTACCTGTCCCGCCGCAGGTGCGGGTCGTCGACGCCGACGAACTCCAGCCTCTGCCCGGCCAGCGTGAGCGCACCCCTGGCGTTCGTCAGGTCCAGCCACCCCCGCCGGGTGAAGCCGTCCACCAGGTCCTGCGTCGGCAGCCTGTCTCCGATGATCTTGCGTGAACCGCCGTGTCGCATCAGGTACCTGGCCGGGTTCTTGGGTCGCGGGGCGTAGTAGTCGTTCGAGCCGAGCACGAAGACGCCGGGCAGGTCCAGCAGTTCGCGGTGCGACTCCAGCAGCGCGGGGACGGCGGCCCGGTCGGCGAGGTTGTCGCCGGTGCTGACGACGAGGTCAGGGTCGAGCCCGGCGAGCCGCCGCACCCACTCGATCTTGCGGGTCTGGCGCGGCACCAGGTGCAGGTCCGACAGGTGCAGCACCCGCAGCGGCCGGGCGCCCGCAGGCAGCACCGGCAGCCTGGCATGCCGCAGGGTGAACATCCCGGCCTCCACCAGCGACCAGGCGAGCCCGGCCGTACCCACGGCAAGCGTCGCGAGGGGCACGGAGGTGGCGGGGCGCATCGGCCAATCCTGGCAGGCGATCCGCCGTCCCGCGGCCGACGGGGGGCAGGCGATCCGCCGTCCCGCGGCCGCCTGGTGCGAGGATGCCGCCATGACCACCACGTCCGGCCGTCTGAAGAACCGGCTGCAGTCCGACCTGACCACGGCGATGAAGGCCCGCGACGCCATCCGGCTGGGCACGATCAGGATGGCGCTCACCGCCGTCCATGCCGAGGAGGTGTCGGGGACGACGGCCCGCGAGTTGTCCGACGAGGAGGTCACCACGGTCCTCGGCCGGGAGGCGAAGAAGCGCCGCGAGGCGGCGTCCGCCTACGACGATGCGGGCCGCACGGAACTCGCCGACCGCGAGCGCGCCGAGCTGGACGTGCTCACCGGCTACCTGCCGGCGCAGCTGTCGGACGCCGACCTCGCCGCGATCGTGGCGGAGCAGGTCTCGGCGGCCGAGGCCAACGGTGCCACCGGACGGGCGGCGATGGGCGCGGTGATGAAGGGCGTGCAACCGAAGGTGGCAGGACAGGCCGAGGGCGGTCGGGTCGCGGCGGAAATCCGGCGCCAGCTCGGCATGTGATCAGTGCCCGGGCTTCTTCTTCGCCGGCTTCTTGTCGCCCTTGTCGTCGCCCTTCTTCTTCTTGTCCTCCTTGGGCGCGTGATAAACGCCGATCAGGCGCGCCGGCGCCGCGCCGAAGTGCTCGATCGGCTTGCCCGCCAGTGCCGGGATCATGATGCTCTTCCAGATCGGCGCCGCGATGGTCGCTCCGAACACGTTCGGGTAGTACTGCCCGTTGATGACCCGCTGCATCAAGGTCGTCGGCTGGCCGAACTTCTTGCCCTTCTTCGGGTTCGGTCGGCCGACCCAGACGGCGGTGACGAGCTGAGGTGTGTACCCGACGAACCAGGTGGCGATCGAACTGTTGGTCGTCCCGGTCTTGCCGGACGCCGGCCGGCCCCCCGGCAGCGGCCGGACCCGTGCGGCCGTGCCGTTGGTCAGCACCCGGCTCAGGCCCAGGTTCTCAGCGCGGGCGACGTCGGTGCTGAGCGTCCGCTTGCAGGACTGCTGCGGGACGGCCAACGACTTGCCGTTCCGATCGGTGAGGGAGGTGATCGCGATCGGCTTGCAGTACATCCCGTCGGCGGCGAAGGTCGCGTACGCGGCTGCCTGGGTCAGCGGCGACAGGTCGACGACGCCGAGGGTGAGCGAGGGGAAGCAAGCGGGAATCTTCGTCGTCCGCTTCCCGGTGGGGCAGGCGTCGTTCGGGGCGGCCAGGTGGACGCCGAGCGACTCCGCGGTCTTGGCGATGTCGCAGAGGTCGAGTTTCT
>CALMAR010000009.1 GCA_937859855.1 uncultured Kineosporia sp. | reverse complement strand
GTCGTACGTGGCGGTCTTCCCGTTCGGCCATCAGCTGCCGCTGGGTTTCATCCTGCTCGGGTTCACGGTCTGGGCCGGACTGCGGTTCAGCACAACCTTCGTCGCGGTACATGGGGGTGCGGGCAGCGTGGCCGCCGTGATCTTCACCCTGCATGGCGCGGGGCCATGGGCGGCGGTCTCCTCGGTTCCTGAGCGTGCTCTGGTGACTCAGCTGTTCGTGGGCATGGCCTGCGTGGTCGGGCTGTGCCTGTCGTTGGGCCGCGGTGAACGCAGCGAGCTGCTGGTTCGCGCTCAGGCGGCTGAACACGATGCCCGCAGCCAGGCCGACGTCTTCGCGGCGATCGTGGAGTCGATGGGGGCGGGCCTGGTCGTGGTCGGAGCCAACGGTGAGCCGATGCTCGGCAACCTGGCGGCCCACCGGCTGACCAGCACCGGTGGCCGGCTCGTGGATCCGGTACCGGGCGGCCAGCTCGCGCCGGGGACTCCGCCACCGTTGATCGAGGAGTTGCCGTACCGGGAGGCGCTGGCGGGCCGGACGGTCTGTGAGGATGTGGAGCTCGCGCCCGGCCCGGGACGTGATCGGCGGACTCTGAGCGTCTCGGCGGCGCCGTTGCCGGCCCGGATCGGAGGCGGTGCCGTCCTGGTGTTCAGCGACGTCACCCCGGACCGGCGGGAACGCGAAGATCTGGCCTCGTTCGCCGGGGTGGTGGCTCACGATCTGCTCAATCCGCTGACCGCGATGAGCGGATGGGCGGACCTGATGGCATCACTGCTGTCCCGGGCCGCGCCGGATCCGATGGTGTCCATGGCCAGTGAGAGCCTGACCTGGATCAAGGAGGGCGCCGACCGGGCCAGCACGCTGGTCGGTGAACTGCTCACCTACACCACCGCCGGGGACGCGCCGATCTCGGCCCGGGACGTCGACCTGGGTCCGCTCGTGGGCGACATCGTCGCCGAGCGGGCTCGCCGTCCGGTCACCCAATCTGCCGAAGGCGCAACACCTCTCACCCCCGAGTTCGAGATCGGATCATTGGGTCACGTGCTGGCCGATCCGGTGCTGATCCGGCAGCTGATCGGTAACCTGATCGAGAACGCGGTCAAGTACGTCGCTCCCGGACACCGGCCGCAGATCAGCGTCGGGATGAACAGCGGTGCGCCGGGCTGGGCCGAGGTGTTCGTGGCCGATCACGGCATCGGGATCCCCCCCGGTCAGCACGAGGCCATCTTCGAGAACTTCCACCGCGCGCATCGTGATTCCGGTTACAACGGCAGCGGGATCGGCCTGGCCACCTGCCGGCGCATCGTGGAGCGGCACGGTGGCACCATCACCGCTCAGGACAATGCCGCCGGCGGGACCAGGTTTGTCTTCAGTCTGCCGACAGCTTCGGTTGATGCTGCGAAAAAGGTTGTGCCCGGGCAACGTTCAGCGCATCCGGCCAGCCAGGTTCAGCCGATCAACTGAGAGCAGTCGAACACCGGACGATCACCAGTCGTCGCCGGCCGGCTTCAGGACCTTGTCGATCAGGTTGACCAGAGCGGAGCCGACGAACGGCTTGGTCAGGTAGGCGGCGCCCAGGGCGGTGCCCTTGGCGATGTCCTCGGGCTTGACCCGGGCGCTCAGGAAGATGGCCGGAAGCTGTTCCAGGCCAGGCATCTCACGCAGCTTGACCAGGAGATCGAGGCCGCTCATCCCGGGCATGGCGACGTCCAGGACTGCGATGTCCGGGGCGCCACGGCCGCTGACGGTGGCCAGCGCCTCCGGACCGTCCGCAGCGGCCGCGACGGAGTGGCCGGCCTGCTTCACATACACGCTGACCAGTTCGCGGATCGCGGGATTGTCCTCGACGACGAGCACACGGGTCATGTTCGTCAAGCTCCTTCCAAGCGGGGTCCATTGTCGTGATCGGACGATCCGGGATAGATCTTGAGATGTGCCCGGCGCAGAGCAACTACCCTTTCCCGAGCCCACCGGCCCGGCCAGTTCGGCGGCCGAGGTACTGCTCGGCTATCTCAGCTACTTCCGATCGGTGCTGGCCAGCAAGCTCCACGGGCTGCCCGATCAGGAACTGAGATCCAGCCGCCTGCCCTCGGGGTGGACGCCGCTGGAACTGCTCAAGCATCTGCGCTACGTCGAACTGCGCTGGCTCTGGTGGGGCTTCGAGGGTCAGCCGGTGCCGGACCCGTGGGCTGACAGCGCCGGCGGCCGCTGGCAGGTGAGCCCGGACGAGACGCTGGACGACCTGTTGATCCAGCTCAGCGAACAGGCGCGGGTCACCCGGGCAGTCGTGCTGAGCCACGATCTGGCCGACGCCGGCCAGCCCGGCGATCGCTGGGACGGCGCTGAGCCGCCGCCGCTGCAACGCGTCCTGCTGCACCTGGTCCAGGAGTACGCCCGCCACATCGGCCACCTGGACGTCGTGCGTGAACTGATCGACGGCACAGTCGGCGAGTAGCGAGCACCGGCCTGCCGGGTGGCGCCACGGGCGATTTGGGATCATTCTGTGGCCCGGGTCGTCGTGATCCCTCGTCCAGCGGAGGTCGGTATGCGGATCGGAACGGTCGTCCTGGTCATCTGGTTGCTGATCGGCGTTCTCGCCGCCTCCCAGCGCCACTGGTACAACTCCAGCGAGGGCAACGAGTGCAGCCGGGCCGTCAACACCGGCATCACCATCGTGGCCGGCCCGCTGAACTATATCGGCGTGCACCCCGACGTCGGCTGCAAGCTGCCCCAGCCGTCCTGACCGGCTGGTTCGCTGGCCCGATCAGAACACGCTGTATCCGCCGTCCACGGTCACGATCGATCCAGTGACAAAGGACGACGCCGGACCGGCCAGGTAGATCACGCTCGGAGCCAACTCTCCGGGCATGGCGTAGCGCTGCATGGGCGTGTCCTCGATCCAGTGCCGGTGGAACTGAGGGTCGTCCACCGGTGCCATCTCGGTCTTGGTGTAACCGGGCGCCAGCGCGTTCACCCGGATCCCCAGCGGCGCCCACTCGGCGGCCAGGGACTTGGTCAACTGGTGCACGGCCGCCTTGGAGGCGTTGTAACCCGGCTGCCACTGCGGCCGGTTCACGATGAAGGCCGAGATCGAGCCGATGTTGATGATGGAGCCCTGGCCCGCGCCTGCCATCAGGCGCCCGAAGGCGATGCAGCAGTTCCATACTCCGGTCACGTTGATGTCCAGCACCTGGTGCCACTGCTCATCGGTCACCTCTAGGGCTGGAGCATGCACGCAGGTGCCGGCGTTGTTGACCAGCACGCCGATGCCGCCGAACTCGTCCCAGGCCTGCTGCGCCGCCCGCTCGACGGCTGGCCGGTCGGTCACGTCGGCAGCGAACGCTTTGGCCCGGCGCCCCATTTCGCTGATCTCGCCGATCAGGTCATCGCAGCTGGCCGGGTTGCGGACCAGCAGGGCCAGGTCGCTGCCGGCCTCGGCCAGCGCGGTGGCCAGTGCCCGGCCGATGCCCCGGTTGGCGCCGGTGATCACCGAGGTGGTTCCAGTCAGGTCGAAGGCATCGAGCACGGGCATCGCAAACTCCCTTGTTCACAAGTCGACTCCGGAGCAGTCTGCGGTTACTCCGGCGCAGGGCGCTACTGTCCAGCGGTGGCGAATTCCGCGTGGTCCGGGCGGCTGGGCCGCATCCTGGGCGCGGCGGTCAAGGCCGGTGCGATCGGCGCGCTGCGCAACCTGACCAGGGGTTCGCGCACCGGCCCGGCCCGCAGCTCGTCCCGCACCTCGGCTGGGCGATCCAGCCGGGCGCCGGCTGGGCGCGGCGCGCCGTCCGCCCGGGTCACGACCCAGGCGCGGGACCTGAGCGACTTCCCGGGCACCCCGGTGATGGAGTACCAGCCGCGGCCGGACGGTCAGCCCGACCCGGGCGAGATCGTCTGGACCTGGGTGCCGTTCGAGGAGGACCACACCCGGGGCAAGGATCGGCCGGTACTGCTGATCGGCCACGACGGCGACTGGTTGCTCGGCCTGATGCTGACCAGTCAGGATCACGATCGGGACGCCGGGACCCAGGCGCACTACGGCCGGCACTGGTTCGACATCGGGACCGGTGACTGGGATCCGCAGCGGCGTCCCAGCGAGGTCCGGGTCGATCGGGTGCTGCGGATCGACTCCTCCTGCGTCCGGCGGGAGGGGGCGGTGCTGGACCGCACCCGATTCGACCGGGTCGCGGCCGAAGTGGCCAGGGTGCACCAGCTCAAGCGCAGCTGACCGTGGCTGCGGCGCCCAGGCTGGCCAGCATTGCTGACACCGGACGGGGACTGGTGCTGGGCTGCCATCCGCTGCCCTGCCTGGCCGTCACCTTGTTCGCCGCCGGTTACGGCTGGGCGATCGGGGGTGACCCGGCTCAGCTGCTGAGCATCGCCGCCGCCGTGCTGGCTGGTCAGTTGTGCGTCGGCTGGTCGAACGACGCCATCGACGGCGCCAAGGACCGGGCCGCCGCCCGGCTGGACAAGCCGATCCCGGCCGGAATGGTCGGACAGCGCACCGTTGCCACGGCATCGGTGATCGCGGGACTGGTCTGCCTGCCGCTGTCACTGCGGCTGGGGGCGGCCGCGGCCGGACTGCACTTCGTCGCCGTGTTCAGTGCGCTGACTTACAATGCTGGTCTGAAATCTACTGTGCTGAGCCCGCTTCCGTACATGCTTTCGTTCGGCTTGCTGCCGGTGGTGGTTACCCTGTCCGTCCAGAGTGACCGCCGGACGCCGGTTCTGCACCTGCTGGCGGCGGTATTGCTTGGCGGTGCAGCCCATTTCGGCAACACGGTGGGCGATGCTCAGGCGGACGCGATCACCGGGGTTCGCGGCCTGCCGCAGCGGCTGGGCCCGCGGCTCGCTCAGGCCGTGATGGCGCTGCTGGTCGGCGCGGCCGCGGTGGTGATGCTGACCGGGGTGCTGCTCAGCCCGGCCGCCCCCGGCGTGCGGGGGGTGGCCCTGGTGCTGCTCATCGCTGGCGTGCTGGTGGCTGCGGCCGGCACCCTGTTGCAGGCCGGCGTCCGCGGCGGTCACACCGCCTGGCGGCTCACCCTGCTGGCGGTGGGCTTGGTGGTCGCCGGATTCCTGGTCGCGGCCCGGCGCTGAGAGCAGACCAGCGAATCAGCGGATGATAGGCTGGCCCGCATGCTGAGCAGTATTGGCGTGGTCGGCGCATCCCTGGCCGGGCTGTCCGCGGCCCGGGCCCTGCGGGCGGCCGGCTTCCAGGGGCGGCTCGTGATCATCGGTGATGAGCGCCACCCGCCCTACGATCGGCCGCCACTGTCCAAGCAGTTCCTGGCCGGTCAGCAGACCGCCGAAGAGATCATGCTCTCGCTGCCCGGCGACGATCAGCTCGATCTGGAATGGCGGCTGGGGGTGAAAGCCGAGGCGCTGGAACGGGTTGACGATGGCTACCGGATCGTCGTGGCCCGCGGCGATGACGTGATCGTGGAGGGCGTCGTGATCGCCACCGGAGCCCGGGCTCGCCAGCTTCCCGGAGCCGAGCTGCACGGAGTCCACACTCTGCGAACTCTGGACGACGCCACCGCCTTTCGCGCCGAACTGGTACCCGGGGCGCGGCTGACGGTGGTCGGTGGTGGCTTCATCGGCGCCGAGATCGCTGCCACCGCAACCGCACTCGGGGTGAAGGTGACTCTGGTCGAAGCGGCCCGGACCGCGCTGGCGCTCCCGCTCGGTGAGCAGCTCGGTGCCCTGTTTGCGGCCCTGCACGTGGACCGGGGTGTCGATGTGCTCACCGGGGTCGCGGTGGCCGAACTGGTTCCGGCCGGACACCGAGTGGCCAGCGTCCGGCTGGCTGATGGCCGCGAGCTGGCCAGTGATGTCGTGCTGGTCGGGATCGGGTCGGTGCCCAACACCGAATGGCTCCAGGGCTCAGGCATTCGCGGTGCCGGCCCGGACGGCGACCTGCGCGGCGGCGTGCTGACCGATCCGCGCGGCGCGACCAACCTGCCCAACGTGGTGGCTACCGGTGACGTTGCCGCGAGCTGGGACGGGTTCGCCGAGCGGGTGATCCGCCGCGAGCACTGGACGGCGGCCTTGGAACACCCCGCCCGGGCGGCCGCGCAGCTGCTCGGGCGGCCCGAACCGGACTTGCCGCCCGGCCGGGCGGTGCCGTACTTCTGGTCCGATCAGTACGGCATGACACTGCAGTTCGCCGGCCACCGGGCCGAGGGTGACGTGCCCGAGGTGATCGAGGGGGACTTGGCCGGACACCGATTCGTGGTGGTCTATCGCCGGGCCGGTCGTCCGGTCGCGGTGCTGGGTCTGGGCCTGCCCAAGATCTTCAATCGCTGGCGCCGGCAGCTGGGCAGCGATCAGGGGTCGTGACCGCCGACCGGCCAGCCGCGATTCACGAGGTCCAGCGGATCTCGCCCCCGGCCATGAGATCGGTCGGATGCAGCCCGAGACGGCGGGCCACAGCCTGCGATGCCGGATGCCCGGGATGGATGTGCGCCTGCAACCGAACGGTTCCCTGCTGACGGAGCCCCTGGGCCACGGCCGTGGCCGCTTCGCCGGCGTACCCCTGCCCCTGATGGGACAGGCCGATCACCCAGGCCAGCTCGGCCACGAATTCGTCGTCGTCGCGCTGCAGCCGAGTGAGGGTGGCTTGAACGGTGCCGATCACCGGGTCTATCACCGGGTCTATCACCGGGCCGATCGCTGGGTCTCCCGGGTCGGGTCCGCTCGCCAGCCGGATCATCCAGTTCAACCACCCCTGGGTACCATCCGGGGAATGCCCGGCGGACTGGCGCTGATACCGCGCCCGCAACTGCGGCAGGTCGAGCGGCCCGCCGCCGATGAACCGGTACAGCTCCTGATCGGCGAAGGCGCGGACCGCTTCCTCAGCATGATCGACACTCAGCGGCTCGAGACGCAGCCGGACCGTAGTCAGGCACTCAGCGGCGGGCCACATCGTTGTGTCACGCATCACTCAAACCTAGAGCCGCGAGCCGAATGTGCTTCACTTTCGGCGTGAGTAAGGCAAACCTAAGTGCTATCGCACCGGTCGTATCGGAGCGATCGCCTGGTCGCTACGATGCGTTCTCGCCAACGACAGACGCCGCGTCACCACTGGGGTCAGGGAAGGGGGGTTCGTGACTGAGTCGATTCACGAACCACTGATGAGCATGAGCGTTCCCACTCTGGAACGGCCCAGGAAACGAGCCGTTCCCCGCGCCCGGATGCAGAACAAGTCGCCGGGTTCTGGCCAGCCCGCTCCCAAGCGGAAGAAGGCTCAGCGGGGCGAGCCCTGGCGCGACTGGGGGGTGATCGCCCTGTTCACCCATGCGCAGCTGCTGGTTGTGGCGCTGATCGACCCGGCCTGGTACTGGCTGCTGCTGGCCGCGCTGCCGCTGGGATTCGTATTGGCGACCGGCACTCTGACGATCCTGCACGATGCTGGGCACAAGCGTTTCTCCCGGCACGAGTGGCCCAACCAGGTCGCCGTGCAGACCGGGGTGCCATTGGGATTCTGGGTCAGCCACTGGGGACTCAAGCACCGCGTTCACCACAAGGCCTCGCAGGTCTACCAGGTGGATGAGGCCACGACCTCCTCCGGCCTGGTCCGCTTCCATCCGGCGGCCCCTTGGCGCCCGGTCCACCGGTACCAGCACATCTACGCCTGGGCGATGTACGGCCTGGCCGCCGCCGGCGAACTGCGCAGCCAGCTCCGGTTCCTGCTGCACGGCACCATCGCCGGGATCGAGCCGCCGCCGCTGGGGCAGCGCTGGCGCTCGTTCCTGTTCGAGAAGGTGCTGTGGCTGCTGGTCCTGGCGCCCTACGCCTGGCTGATGGGGGTGGGCAAGCTGGCCCTCTACCTGATCACCGCAATGGTGGTCGGAAGTGTGCTGGCCGCGATCGTGCTGGTGGTCGGTCACATCAACGAGGGCCTGAACCCTCCGGCCGTCGCTCCGACGCCGAAGGAGTGGTCGCGGCACCTGGTCCGGACCACGGCCAACTTCAGCGTGGAGAGCCGTCCGATGCGCTGGATCACCGGCGGGATGACCCACCACCTGGCCCACCACCTGAAGCCGGTAGCGCCCCGGTACGAGCTGCCCACCCTGCACAAGACGCTGGTCCGGGAGATCGCCGAGAAGGCCAGCGAACCGCTGATCGACTACCCGTCGCTCACCCAGGCCACGATCAGCCACTACCGCCGCCTCAAGGACCTGGGCGCCGCGCCCGGTGAGCGGCCCACAGTGGCTCCGGAATCGGCCCGGGTGACCAGTCCGGCCTGACTGTGCCGCTGTGCTGGGACCTCTGAGTGCCCGCAGCTGACCCGTTGGCCGGGGCAGCAGCGGGCACTCGGGGTCTGGTACTCGGGATCGATGCCTGCCGGACTGGCTGGGTCGGCGTGCTGGTGCGGGCCGGTCGGGGCCGGGCCGAGTTCCACGCAGCGGTGCTCGCTACCGGCCTGGCCCGGCTGATCGAGCTGGCTTCGGGGGCGGGACCGTTGCCGGTGATCGCGATCGACATGCCGATCGGGCTGCCGGACGCCGGGCGCCGGCTGGCCGACGTCGAAGCCCGGCAGCGCCTGGGTCCCCGGCGATCGTCGATCTTCATCACGCCGGTCCGGGCGGCTCTGGAGCAGTCCAGCCATGCCTCGGCCAGCCAGCTGAACCGGGAGCTGGCCGGGGAGGGCATCTCCGCCCAGGCCTATGCGCTGCGGCCCAAGCTGCTCGAGGTGGACGCCTGGGTGCGGGCACTGGGACCAGAGCCGACTCTGGTGGTCGAGGTGCATCCGGAGAGCAGCTTCGCGGTGATGGCCGGTGCGCCGCTGGGCGCCAGCAAGAAGAGCTGGGCCGGGCTGCAGGTGCGACGGAATCTGCTGCGGCACGAGGGGATCGAGCTGCCGGACCAGCTCGGCCAAGCCGGCACGGCTGGCCCGGACGATGTGCTCGACGCCGCTGCAGCCGCCTGGTCAGGAGCCCGGGTCGGCCGGGGAACCGCAGTCCGGGTGCCGGAGCGGCAGCAGCGATTCAGCGACGGCCTGGACGCCGCGATCTGGACCTGACCTCGGCCCCGCTTCCTCCCTCTCCATGATCGCCAGCTCAGACCGCGAAAGTGCAGCTTTCACTGCATGTTTGCGGGCCGGTGCGCCGATCTTGCCGGAGCGGGCCGGTGATCCGTCCAGGCCCGCATCTTGGCTGATGGGCCTCAGGTGGGACCTGGACGAGCGGAGATCATCCGCACCGCGTAGCGTGCGCTTCGACCGATCTTCGCGGCGCCCGGTCGCGTCGCGACCGACCACAAAGGGAGAGTCATGAGCGAGACGTACCCAGACTCCGAAGGACCCGCTGACGGTGGCGCCGAGGGCGTGCCGGGCGTGAGTGATGGCGGTGCCGATGGTGGTGCCGATGGCGGGGCTGATGGTGGCGCGGAAGGTCCGGCTGACGGTGGCGCCGAGGGCGTGCCGGGCGTGAGTGATGGCGGTGCCGATGGCGGTGCCGATGGCGGTGCCGATGGCGGTGCCGATGGCGGGGCCGATGGCGGGGCTGATGGT
>CALMAR010000008.1 GCA_937859855.1 uncultured Kineosporia sp. | reverse complement strand
GTCGTCCTGCCGTTCGATGGCCGTCGCCAGTTTCCGGGCGCGAATGCCGTCGCGGCCGCGGTCAGATTGAGCGGTCGTCTGCCCCTGGCCATCGAGATCGCGGTGGGCCTGCGAGTTCACCATGTCGTCGTCCTGTCCGGGGACGAGGACAAAGACTTCAGGCATGCCAAGATCGATCTCGAGCACTTGGTTGCCGCGGCACTCGATGCGGCCGGGCGGAACGCGAGCCGCCTGCTGCCACTGCTTGCGTGGCTGACGCTGCCGGAGTATCCGACGTGGGTCGCCGACGCCCTGCTGGATGGCGGTGAAGGTGCCCAGGTGATGGGCACCTTGGCGGACTACCGCCTGGTTGAGCGCGTCACCGCGGAGCCGTCGATCGATGGCTCCGACCGATACCGCATGCATGAACTCGTCCGCGACTACGCAACCCGGCGCGGCGACCCATCTGATCGCCAGGTCGGGCCTGAGCGAGGGCTCCGCGCCGTCCTCACGCTGGTCCGGCACGCCCATCGAAGTCTTTACGGCGGTGATTTCGAAGTCGTGCACAGCGACATTCCCGACTGGAGTGCGCCCCCAGCCGTCCTGGAGGCCATCCGGGCCGCTCCCCTCGCCTGGTTCGAGCAGGCGAGGCCGCTCATCCGCGCGGCGGTGGAGCAGGCTGCTGACCTTGGACTGGCCAAGCTCGCCTGGGACACGGCCGTCTCTGCGCACGAGTTCTACACCGTCAGCGGCTACTCCGACGATTGGTACGCCACCCACCGCCGGGCCCTGGAATGCTGCCGCCGTGCCGGTTCTGAACGTGGAGAGGCTTTCCTGCTGGTTTCGCTCGGCCAGCCAGCGCTGCGGGTGGCCCGAAGCGTAGGAGATGTGGTCGATGTCGAGAGACTTGGCATCGCCGCCCGCACCCTCGCGCGGGCAGGTGACGCTCATGGTGAGGCGATCGCGCTCCGGACACTGGCCAATTGGTTGCGGCACCTCGGCCAGCTCGATGAAGCCTTGGCCATGTTCACCCGAGCCCTGGAGGGCTACAGCGCCTGTGGTGATCTCGTCGGTGAATACCAGGCCCGGCGGTTCATCGGCCAGACCCAGCTCGATTTGGGGCAGGCCGGGATCGCCCGGTCCGAGCTGCTGATCGCCACCAGGATCGCCCGGCAATTGAACGACGACCGCCTGATTGCGCAGAGCCGCTACTGGGAGGGCCAGGCCGACTTGGTGCTGGGCGAAATCGATTCTGCCGGGCAGGCATTCGCGGAAGTAAGCGGGAAGGGCGGCCTCGGACTTCGCGTGGCCTACGGCGAGCACGGGTTGGGTCAGGTGGCAGTAGTCCGGGGTCACCTGAACGAGGCGCACGGCCACCTGGCCAGGGCCAGAGAACTGGCCGCCGACCAGGATGACTTGCTGCGAGGCCGGATCTTGCGCACGCAGGCAGAGGCTGAGCGGCAGATCGGTTCAGCGGCCAACGAGATCGACGCGCTGATGGAGTCGGCTGAACAGTTCCACCGATGTGGGGCGGTCCTGCAGCGGGTCCTCGCGCTGACGGCGCTCGAAGAGGCGGCCCGGCGAGGAGGACGAACAGCCATTGCGAACGAGGCCGGCCAGCAAATTGTTGAGGCGCGATCTGCAGCCGGTTTGAGTGGATCATGACTCGTCGCGCAGCAGGGGTGGAACCATTCGTATCGCCCCACCGCGCTCGTAGAGCGTCGCCGGGCGCCCGGTCTTGGGTGCGCGTTTACCCGATGTCGTGGTGACAAAACCCTGACTGCCAAGCACTTTTCGGCTGAAATTGCGCGGGTCGAGATGTTCACTCCACACAACTTCGTACACCTGGCGTAGGTCGGCCATCGTGAAACGCGGCGGACAGAAAGCTGTCGCCAGAGTGGTCATCTCCAGCCGGATCCGGGCCTGCTCGACAGCGTCCTCGAGGATCTGATCGTGGTCGAACGCTAGGGTGCCAGCTACCGCGTCTACGGGTGCCCAGAAGGCCGTGGCAGCGTCGGACCCGGCGATAGGCAGCGGTAGGTCCGGCATGAAGCCTAGATAGGCCACACTGACCACTCTGCCGCGGGGATCGCGATCGGGCGCGGCGTATGCGGCCAGCTGCTCAAGGTGCAGGTCGGTGCCGCTGAGTGCTGTCTCTTCCTTCAGCTCCCGGACGGCCGCCTCATGCAGGTCTTCATCCGGATGCAAGAAGCCGCCGGGCAAGGCGTGCTGGCGCGCGAAGGGTTCATTCCGGCGCGTTATGACCAGCACCTGTAAAGCGGCTTCCCGGACCGTCAAGATCGCCAGGTCGACCGCCAGTTCGACGTTCAGATGCTCACGTCTAGGCATGCACAGATCCTATCTTGCTGTCATGTTGACATAAACTTGACTCCTTGCTTATTGTCGTAGTGACAGAAACCTACCGGGTGGGCTCTGTCCCGGAAAGCGCGCTCAGGGATCCGTCCGCAGGAAGGCCTGCCTTCCTCCTCACCGTCACGGCCGGTCGGCGGGGATGGACGGATTCCAACCCTCGAAATCCTCTACAACGAAAGGAAACTCCGATGCGCGCACGTCTTCTCGGCCTGGTCATGGCCCTGATCGTCACGATGTTCGCTCCCCCGTTGGGTCATGCCGAGGCGGCCGGGGGCCAGTTCGTGTGCCCGAACGGCACCAACTGGGACTCCGTTCGGCACGTCTGCCGATAGCCAACCTGGCCTGCCGAGCCGTGGGCGGAAGAGAACCGGAAGTCTGCGGCTCGACCATCAAGAGATGAGGTCGTAGCCGAACGGCACCGGCGGGCTCACGGGGGGCCCGCCGGTGCACCAGCAATCGTCGAGCGATGGACGTGAGGAGGAGCCAATGTCCCCCGCCGATCCTGCCGCGCTGGTCCGCCGACCGGCGATCGGCCGGACAGCCATCGGTCGCGAACCCTTCGTGCCCATCGGGCGGTGGCGGATGCCGAAGTGGCTGCGGCGAGTCTTGATCGCCCTTTTGATCCAGGCCCTGATCCTCGCGGCGTACGCCGCAGTCGACGAGGTGCGCAAGCCCCGCAGCCTGGCAACGTCGGAGCTAACCGGTACCCGGCGCGTGAACGGCCGCATCTGTATCGACGAGGCGGTCGACATATCCGGGTCGATGCAGCCGTACGCGGCCGAGGGCAACCGAGCCGATCAAGAGCTCTATGCCTTCAGCAGGCGCGAACTCGATCCGTCGGATCTGATCTCCAAGACGTATTTTGCGGGATCGGCGGGCCTCGCCCTGAGACCGACTCCGATGGCCGATCTGTCGAGCGCTCCTGGCGTGCCTTCTGGCATCGACGGCCAGGGCACGAACCTTGCGCCGGCCATTGAGACGCTCATGGCTGCTCGCACGGCGAACACTGTGTGCGCAGCCCGGGCTTTGATCATCATCACGGACGGCGAGATCTTCGACGCGAGCAAGGCCGCGGCCGCATTGCCCAAAACTGGCTATACGCGGGTGTTCGCCGTGGTGCCGGCCGTCACTGGCTGGCGGCGCCCGGGGCCACTCCGTGGGGCACTGGATGCCATCTACGTGTATCACTTCAACGGCCCAGGTCTCTTCGGGCGACTTGCCTCCATGATCGCCGACGCCAAGCCGCTGGACGTCATTTTCGGCGAGATAGCGGCTTCCCTCACTGGCCAGCAGCTCAAGCAGACGCAACACCGAGGAAGTCCTGGAGCACATCCATGAAGTCACCAAAGATGCGGTACTGGACCTGGGAGCGGTGCGCTGATGCCTGGCACGCTTCACGTGATGCCCGCAGCAGCCGTCTCGACCAGGCCGGCGATTCCGCGCCGCGATCTGGACCAGTGGAAACGTATCGGACGCAAATTCTGAGCCAGCTGGGGCGGTCCCGATCAGAGCGGGTCTGGGCGGCCTATCAGTCGGACGTCTTCCAGATCCGGCTCGAGCTGGCCGAGGCCACCACTCAGCGAAACTTGGCTGCCCAGCGGATCGAGATTCGTCAGCAGGAGGTCCGCGATCTCGCCCAGCCATCCGAGTCTGACCTGCGGGTTGTGCGCCCGGGAGAGGAGGTGGCCCGGCCGGGCGTGGTGGCGGGTCGTCGCACCCGGGACTTGGCCGAAAGGCGCGGCGTCGCCGAGAGCGAGCTTGCCGCTGCCAGCGCCACGCTGGAAGCGCGCACGGCCGACGTCGCCCGGCTGGACGAAACCCTGCGCGCCCGAAAGCTTGCCGCCGACGCTCAAGTGGCCGTGATCGACGCATACGTCAAGCGGCGTCGCACTGCGTATCTCGCCCGGCTGCTGCGCCGAACGCCAGGCGGCCAAAGGACCGACTCAGTGCACTGGCCGGGCTGGGAGGAGCAGCCGTCGTGGCTCACGGCCATAGACGAACCCAAGCGTGAGGTGACTTGATGCGGTTCCGGATCCCGCGCTGGCTCGGAGGAGGAAGGTTCCGCAGCCGAGACCCCTTCACTCGACCTGCCGGAGGGGACCTCGACATCCTGTCGAGCCCGCGCTACGACTCACCGGACGAGAAGGAGCACGACCGAATCCGCCGGGCGCTTGAAGCCGAGGTCGACGAGCGCCTAAGTGACCTTCTGCCCGGCGCGGTGGACGCCTACACCGGTGACGCACTGCACGCCTGGATCGATGCGCGGGAAAGGCAACTCGTCGCCCGGCTGGATGCCGAGCGCGAGGAGCGCCAAGCGGTGTCCGAGGCTCTCATCGGACTGGCGAAGGAGGAGTTGGCGCGTCGCCGGGGATCGTTCGAGGCCGCCCGATCGCGGCTCGACCACGCCCGCGAGGCCCGCGACGTTACCCGGCGAGCGCTCACCGGCAAGGACCAGCTGGGCCCCTTCGAACCCGGGATGTCCACGCTCGATCCGCACGACGTGCGATCGACGCTGGGACCGATCCACCTGACGGCCGACGGCATCGAAGAGTCACGCCGACACATCGACCTGGACGCATTCAACGAGTACCGCACCGATATCACCGACGCCGCCCGCCGAGCCAACGGGCACAATCCACCGGCGGGCCACCCCGACACAGCCGATGACGGCATCACGAACCAGGACGACGGGCCGTCGGATCAATGACCAGTGGAAGGAGACGACCGGTATGAGCGAGGAGGCACCCCTGCCGCCCTACGTCGATCCCGGCGAGATGGCCGGAATCACGTTCGGGGAGTATGTATATGCAGGTGTGGTCATCGTGGCCGCCGGAGCCGACCTGACCGCGTTCCACCAAGTGTTGTCACTCCTGTTCAGACGCTCGTCAGGTCTGATCATCTGGATGGCCGTGGCCGGGTTCACCGCCTGCGCGCTGCTACTGGCTCACTCCGCCGGCCGTCTGCAGCGCGATCTCCACGAGAGGTACGGCCGCGCCACGCAGAGCTACGTCCAATGGATAGGTCTGGTCTGGGCCTCCTTGGGGTTGATTGCGTTCCTCGTGCGGCTTTTCGTCCACCCGCCGCAGCAGGGCACCGCCACCGTCACCTCATCCAGCCTGTTCACGGTCGCCGTCGCCAGCGCCTTCCTGTTTTTGGCGCTGTACGTGGCGTCCGGCCTGATCGCAGCCATCGGTGCCTACTTCGTGCGACAGCCCCTGCGAGCCCGCTACCGCAAGGCTGAACTCGTCTTCCGGCACTCCCGTCGCCGGGCGAGCCGACCGCACGCCCGATACGAGCGCGCCACGAACGTGCTGCAGATGCACGTACGCAACCGCCGAAACGACGACTTCAACTACGCGGCTGCGCTGGAACTTCGGAAGGCCCTGGCCGCTGGAATGCGCGAATACGCCCGGCTGCGTATGGCAGCGCACTTGCAGGACCCATCCGCCACTACGGGACTTACCTACCCGCCCTCCCCTCGCCCGCCGAGCGAGAGGTAACACTGAGATGCGCCGCCGCACCCTCGTGCTGATCGTGACCGCGGTCCTGCTCGTCTTGGGCGGTGCCGTTGGGATGGCCTACTACACGCGTCCCGGACCCGTCCCGTGCCCAACCGAGCCGGTCCCGGGAGTCGGTATCGCCGTCGGCGCTCATGCCAATGCTCCTGAACCTGTCCTGCCGCAGCCCGTCAGGCACGAGGGCCGTAAGACGGGGCCCGCCAAGGGCGGGAACCCCCCCGGGGGGACCTTGCCCACCGTCGCCGGCCGGCCGGCCGTAGCCTGCGTTGTCGCCCTCGATTCCTCAGGTGGCAACGACGACTCTCGGACCGCGGACCGCGACACGTTCGTGACGGCACTTCGAGGACGAGTCAGCGAGACCCGAGCGCGTCAGCCTGAGGCCAACTACCTGCGCGCCCTGGGAATGGCCAGCGCTGCGGCCGGCCCCGGCGGCCTCGTCGTGCTCGACGGGCCGGGCCTGCAGACCACGTCCCCACTCAACTTCACCGAAGGGCAGCTCCTCGACGCCGACATAGCCTCAACCGTTGAAAAGCTGGCACAGTCCGGCAATCTCCCCGACCTCCATGGACGGCGGGTGCTGCTCGTCAGCCTGGGTTACACCGTCGACCCCCAGGCCGACATCCGTCAGAACGGGCAGAGCCATCTGATGGAGCTCTGGCAACGTATTGCCGAGCGGGCGGGAGCCGAGTCGGTGCAAGTGATCGACGTTCCTAACACGAATCCTTCCGCTACAGGCCTGCCCCGGGTGTCGCCGGTCCCCTTACCGCCGGAATACTCACCGCGCTGCAACACCGAGACGATCTTCACGGACGACAGTCCGGTCGGCTTCCGCCCTAACAGCACCAAGTTCTTGGACAAGTCACGCGCCACCGATCGCCTATCGGGCATCGGACGCTGGCTCGCCGACCATGCTGGCGCCCACGCCAAAGTGACAGGCTCCATCGCGCACTACGGAAGTAACAACCCGCACGGACTCTCGGAGGGCCGTGCTATGCACGTGCGCGAGATTCTCCTTCAGCAGGGTGCAGCAGACAGTCAGATCACAGCCGTCGGAGCCGGTTGGGGGCCATTCCCGGACGCGTCCGCCGGACCCGACGCCAGGTCCGATCCGCGCAATCGCCGGGTGACGATTGAACTGACCTGTTGATCCCCGAGCGTCCTGGGCAAGCCTAGGCGGCATCTCTCAAGCGCTTACGGTACGGACTTGGCACCGGCCTGCTTCACGGTCTCCCGATCATCGACGAATCTGCTGACCTCACCGAGGTACGCCCGTTTGCGCAGCACGATCAGCACCGACTGCCCGCCCTGACTCTTCCGTGCTTGATCTGACGCCCGCGGCCGTTCAGTTGGTTGGCGATCTCCCGGGAGCCGCCGACCCCGCACTCGGCGTGGGCCGGAAGATCAGCGCAGGATCAGCGGCTACGACCGATCCACCCTTGCCCGGGAACTCTGCCGGACCCCAGCACATCCGAATCAGGTTCTCGGAGACGTCGATGCACGTCCACGCCTGCGTGGTGGCTGGCTAGCGACCTGGACGCACCAAAACCGTTGCCCGAGTTCACTCTGGCCCGGGGCCGGATCGGGCCACCGTGACGCTGATCCAAGCCCATGAGAATGAAGCGCCGTTGTCTCCCAGATCAGAGGCTCGCCCGGGCGCACGCCCATCGTGCCAAACGAACAGTCGGCGGTCGCGGGAACCCCGCTGCTGGCCATGGCCACAGCCGCCCTTCCAATGGCGTGACGCCACTTCTCCCCTTGCTCCACCTCCGGACGACCCGTCAGTTCAGTGCGGAAGTGCTGAAGCGCCCTGTTGCCCGCGTCGCCATCGCTTCGGCAGCGCCGAAAGTTCCCCGGCTCGGAAACCTCCTGGGTCGCTCTGCGGATGCCCGCCTCGTCGGTCCAGCAGGGCAAGGCCGACATCCACTCCTCCGCGTTCACCGCGACCGGTGTGGTCGAACCGGCGGAACAGATCTGCGCACTTGGCCTACTCGTCGACTGGCACGGGGGGCGGCATGCCGGGCGGCGATCTGGACCTCTCGGACGTCGGCCCCGGCGTCGGGCATGGTTGTGACGAAGGTGTGCCGCAGCATGCGGGTGCATCCGTGGCAGCCGCCCAACCGCAGATGGCAGCGGGACCAGCGGACGAAGTCACCGTTGCCCGCGGCCGTGCGATAGGCAACTTGCCGATGGCTAACCATCAGCTAGAACTGGACCAAATCGGCCCGATCACTAGCGAAACGCCCTTCATAATCCCGATTCACGGGGATTTTCTGTGAAGTTTCTAGTCTTCTGCTGAGTGGCGTGTCAGTATCTGCGGCATTGCTCCATGAGCCGGCCACGAGAATCGTTGATGTGGCCTCTGCGTAAGGGATCACTGCTGCCATGCTTGACAGGCTTCGCTTTGCCTTTTTCCGGGCCATCGTCTCCATCATGAGTTGCGGGCGAGTCATCAGGCCGGGCTGGGCCGGGGGGCGGAGGTGGTCTGGTCTGGTGTGCGTGGTGGCGGTTGCCGTTGGAGTAGCGGCAGTTTCGCAGGGGGCGGCGGCCGCAGCGACCCCGCCGATGGCAGCAGCTGGCGTGCGGGCTGCGGGGGATGCGGTGCCGGCGGCGCCGGTGTCAAGGCCGCTGTCAGGCAAGGTGAAGGCGTCGCTGGCGGCGAGTGCCCGGGCTGATGCGGTGCCGGACCTGTCGAAGGCAGAGGTCGTGAGCGCCCGGACGCAGATGTCCCGGACGTTTCTGGATCCGGTGAGAGGCGTTCATGTGACGCAGCTTTCGTCGCAGCCGGTGAATTACCTGGATGCGAAGGGGGCGTGGCAGCCGATCGACAACAAGCTGGCCGCCGATGGCAGCGGTGGATGGAAGAACGGCGCGAACTCGGTCGCGATCTCGCTGCCGGGGAATCTGTCCAAGCCAGTGAAGGTGACCGATGCGCAGGACGCGTCACGCTGGGTGTCGCTGCAGCTGGCGCCCGCGAAGACGCCGGTGGATGCTCTCCCGCCAGTCGCGGGCAGGTCCGCTGTCGTGGTCCCGAGCGTCGCCACGACCGCCGGCAGGGTGGACACCGCCCTGGCCCCGCTGGGCAACGAGATCGCCTACGCGAAACCGCTTCCTGGGGTGGATGTCTCCTACGCCGCAGCTGGCGAGACGGCGAAGGAGACGGTGACCCTGAACTCGCTGGCGGACGTCGACGCGCTGCCTGCGGCATCGCTGACCTATACGCTGCGGGCCGCGGCTGGCTTGTCGGTTGCCAAGACCGCCGACGGGGGGCTGAGCGTGACCGGTGCGAAGGGCGCGGCCGTGTTCACGATTCCGCCGTCGTTCATGGACGACGCGAACGCGGAGCACTCGGCGGCGGTCACGACCACGCTGGCGGCTGATCCGTCCCTGACCACGGCTGCGTCTAGCGCGTGGACGGTGACCTTGACCCCGGATCATGCGTGGCTGGCCGCACCGGAGCGGGTGTGGCCGGTGGTGGTGGACCCGACGATCGGGTATCCGTCGGCGATGAAGGGGTGCACCATCCGGTCGGACATGCCGACGGTGAATGATTGCGCGGGCAGTGAGATCCCGTCGTCGTGGAGCAGTTCGAATGAGCGGCGCACCCTGGTGCAATTCGACACTCTGCTCAGCGTGATCCCAGCGAACGCGATCATGTCGGTGGCCTACCTGAACATGTATCTGCCGTACGCGTCGCAGGGGACCACGTCGAACGTGGATGTGCGGGCCTTGAAGAGCGCGTGGACGACCTCGGCGACGTGGAACAAGCGGGATGCGACCAACAACTGGGCCGCAGCGGGCGGGGACCGGACTCCGACCGTGTATGAGCGGTATCCGTTCACAGCCAGCGGCGCCTACCAGAGCGCGCAGGTGACCAAGCTGGTGCAGAACGACTTGGATGGCCAGATCGGCGATTTCGGGTTCATCCTGCAGAAGACCAGCCAGGACACTACCGCGATCACGCATTTTGCGTCGCCGTCGTCGGCGAACCCGCCGAATCTGTACGTGGAGTGGGATCCCCGTACCGGTGTCCGGAAGGGGAACACGGCGATCATCAACGAGAAACTGTCCGACCGGACTGGGGTCTCGATCAACCCAGCCACCGGCAACGCGGCGGTGTCCACGAAGGAACTGACGATCGCCGGCATGGGCGTGGACCTGAACGTGGCGCACACCTCGCAGTCCCTGGATACCAGCGCCTTGGGCGCCCAGGGGTATGGGTGGACGTCGTCGCTGCATGGGCAGCGGCTGACGTTCTACGGCGGCGGGACCGCCGCCAACGCCGAGACGATGTTCTACACCGATGGGCAGGGCGGCCAGTGGACGTTCCTGCGGAACAAGAATCTGGACTCGACCTGGGGCCGGCCCCGAGGCCTGAACATGGACCTGGTGGGGATCAACAACGGGCAGTACTACCAGCTGACCGAGCGGCAGTCTCAGACGGTGACCCAGTTCAAGAACATCGGGGACGCCACGAACAACGTGTACGGGGTAGACACGATCACCGACCGGAACGGTAACAAGATCACGTTCAATTATGATTCGGCGAACCGGTCCAGCATCGACAACACGCTGCTCCTGCGGTCGGTCACCGATACCCGGGGCCGGACCCTGACCGTGACCAACAGCGCCGGTGCCTACGACTCGAACGTGACCGACTCATCCAGCCGGAACGTGATCTACACCGTGAACGGGAGCACCGGCCAGCTGGACCAGTTCACCGACGCCGCGGGCGGCCTAGTGAAGTACGAGTACGACTCCGGGCACCGGGTGACCAAGGTCACCACCCCGTCGGGGCAGCAAACGATGATGACGTATGACGGGCAGGGCCGGATCCTCACCTTGAAGAACTACAAGGCGGCCGACCCGTCGAACAGCCCGCTGTGGCAGTTCGCGTACACCTCGTTCACCCGTGATTCAAACAATCAGCCGTCCACCGTGACGACGGTGACCGACCCGAACGGGCACGACACGAAGAACACCGCCAACGGGCGTGGCCTGGTCACCAAGACCAGCAACGCGCTGGGCAAGGACGAGAGCAAGACGTACTCGCCCAACGACGACGTCGCCCAATCGACCGGCCGCACCGCGGGCACGGGCGGCGCCGAGACCACGAAGTACACGTGGGAAGACGCCTCCGCCGGGGACACCTACCGGTACGTCGGATCGTCGTTGCCGACCGGCGCGTCCACATCAGTGGACTACACCGGCCAGACCGGCGCCAACCTGTACAACCCGAAGAAGAGCACCGACGAGCAGGGCAAGACCAGCACCTACGGCTACAGTTCCAGCGGCAACAAGACCAGCACCCTTCGCGCCGACGGGAAGACCGAATACACCATCTACGAAGGCGACACCGACCCCGCCTACGGCGGGACCGTGCACTGCGGTCCCGGGGGCGCGGCCACCAAGAAGGGCGCGATCTGCGAGAAACGCGACGCGGCCTACGCCAATGGCAACAGCCGCGCCTCCACCCCTGGGCACCGGACCGCGTACGAATACGACAGCCAGGGCCAGCTGGTCACCCTGCACCCGCCGGGCTCACCCGGCGGCGCGGGAACCCTGCATGACCAGACGTTCACCTACGACAGCCTGTCCCGGCTGAAGACCGTCACCGACGGAAACGGGAAAACCACCACCTACACCTACGACCTGATGGACCGGCAGACGAAGGTCACCCATTACGACGGCACTGTTGAGGTCAATGACTTCGGCGGCACCAACGCTGATGGTTGGCCGCTGTCGCTGAAGGAATACGCCTCAGCGACCGCCCCGACGCCATACCGGGCCACCACGTACGGGCGCGACTTCATGGGCCGCCTCACCGGCATCGCCGCGCCCGAAGGAACCCTCGGGATGGGGTACGACAAGGCGTCGAACCTGACCTCCTACACCGACAACTCCGGCACCACCAGCTACGGGTACAACAACGCTGACCAGCAGACCTCGGTCACCATGCCCGGCGGGTCGTGCAGTGGCCTCACCTACACCGCACCCGGATCCAACACGGCCTCGGGATGCATCCTGTTCAAGCTGGACGACGATGGCCGCCGCACCGGGATCATGTACCCCGGCGGGAACCTGCTCGAGCAGAACATCCGCGACGACGACGGCCGGATCATCGAGCTGTACGCCAAGTCCGGCGGGGTCTCTGGGATCGAACGGCTCCACCTGGGCTACACCTACAAGGACACCGGAGGCACTGACCGGGCCCTGATCCAGAGCCAGGCCGACACCACCGGCGGCGGCACCGCGAAAACCACCACCTACACCTACGACAACCTCAACCAGCTGACCAAGGCCCAGACCACAGGCGGCGCCACCAGCCTGGAGCAGTTCTGCTACGACTACGCCGGTAACCGCACCTACTACTACCGGGGCACCGCCGCGACCTGCGGATCCGGCTCCCCAGCAGCCACGGACACGTTCAACTCCGCGAACGAGCTGAACGGATCCACCGGGGCCACCCCCGCCGGAACGGCACTCAACGGCGGCGGCTCCTTCGGCTACGACGGCAACGGCGCCGAAACCAGCGCAACCTCCGCGATCGCCCGCACCACCAGCTACAGCGACCGCGGCCAAGCCACCAGCTTCACCCCCTCCGGACAATCCGCGATCGCACAGACCTACTCCGGCAGCGGCAACCAGAACCGGGTCACCTCCGGGACGACCACCTTCATGCCATCTCCTCTGTCCCCGGCCCCTGGACCGCGACCGGCTCCACCACCACCTGGACCGTCCGCGACCCCGACGGGCACCTCCTCGCCATCCGGGTCGGCCCCACCACATCACCGGCGACCGGCACCGTATATGCGCCGTTCACCGACAACCTCGGCAACGTGCGCGCCATGACCACCCTCAATGGCAGCACCCCCAACGCCGCCTACACCTACTCCGCCTACGGCTACACCCTCACCACCACCGGCACCCTGATCCAGCCCTACCGATACGGCAGCGGCTACACCGACGACCCCACCGGCCTCATCAAACTCGGCGTCC
>CALMAR010000007.1:3831-12139 GCA_937859855.1 uncultured Kineosporia sp. | reverse complement strand
GGCGGGCCTGCGCCGTGCCGCCGTACGAACGCGGGGCGGTCGGCGAACAGGGCCCGGACCTGGGCCGCCGGCAGCTCGGCCAGCATTGCCCGGCCACTGGCGGTCAGCTGGGCCGGCAGCCGGACGCCGACATCGGTGACCAGCGGCGGACGGCGTGGAGCCCGCTCCTCGATCAGGTACAGCACTTCGCGGCCGTGCAGAGTGGCCAGATGGGCACTCTCGCCGGTCGAATCGACCAGCCGGGCCAGCAGCGGGCGGGCCAATCTCTGCAGCGGCCGTTGCCGGGTGTAGGCAGTGCCCACCTCGAAGACGGCCAGGCCGAGGCCGTAGCGCCGGTCCTCAGGCAGATGGACGACGAAACCGGCCTCGATCATGGCCGTCAGCAGGTGATAGGTGGTACTGCGGGGCTGGCCGAGTGAGCGGGCGATCGCGGCGGCGGGCAGTGGCCCATCCGCTGAGGCCAGCAACTGCAGCGCCTTCAGCGCCCGGGCCGCGCCAGGCACCTGCTCCCGGATCATCACCCTCCTCCGGGATTCGTGCCCGCACGACGGCGGTCTCGAACCTTGCCGGGCCGAACCGAGTACTGAGTCCCACCCGCTGCGGCGGACCTCCCTCCCGGGAACGTCTCGGATTACAGAGAGTATGCAGCGTGGCGGGCTCCCGCAAGCCTGCCCCGGCCGGTGGAATGAGTCATGGCATCCGCGAGCGAGGTTCTGGTCGGTACCGGGCCGGTGACGCCAGCCCAGGTAGTGGCGGTGGCCCGGGGCAATCCGCGGGTCCGTCTCAGTGAGCCGGCTCTGGACGCCGTCAGCGCCGGGCGGGCCGTGGTCGAGAAGCTGGCCGGCGATCCGGTTCCGCACTACGGCATCTCCACTGGCTTCGGCGCGCTGGCCAACCGGCACATCCCCCCTCTGGGCCGGGCCCAGCTGCAGCGCAGCCTGATCCGTTCGCACGCAGCTGGCAGCGGACCGGAGGTCGAGGCCGAGGTGGTCCGGGCGATGATGCTGCTCCGGCTGTCCACGTTGAGTTCCGGCCACACCGGCATCCGGCCCGAAACGGTGACCGCCTACGCCGCCCTGCTCGACGCCGGCCTTACCCCGGTGGTGCACGAGTACGGCTCGCTGGGCTGCTCGGGTGACCTGGCGCCGCTGGCCCACTGTGCGCTGGCCCTGATCGGCGAGGGCGAGGTCCGCGATCGGAACGGGCTCAGCCAGCCCGCGGCGAAGGCGCTGGCCCGGCATGGCCTCACGCCGGTGACCCTGGCCGAGAAGGAGGGCCTGGCCCTGATCAACGGCACCGACGGCATGCTCGGCATGCTGGTGCTGGCCCTGGCCGATCTGGCTCAGCTGGTGACGGCGGCCGACTGCGCGGCCGCGATGAGCGTTGAAGCACTGCTCGGCACCGACGCCGTCTTCGCCGCTGACCTGCAGGCCTTGCGACCGCATCCGGGCCAGGCCACCAGCGCGGCGAATCTGCGCGCCCTGCTGGCCGGCTCACCGATCATGGCCAGCCATCGCGATCCGCTGGTCTGCACCCGAGTCCAGGACGCCTACTCGCTGCGCTGCGCGCCGCAGGTGCACGGCGCCGTCCGGGACACGGTGGCTCACGCCGAGTCGGTCGCCGCCCGTGAACTCAGCTCGGTGATCGACAACCCGGTGCTGACCGCGGACGGCCGGGTCGAGTCCAATGGCAACTTCCACGGCGCGCCGATCGGCTACGTGCTCGACTTCCTGGCCATCGCCACCGCGGACCTGGCCTCGATCTGCGAGCGCCGGATCGACCGGCATCTCGATGTCAGCCGCAACAGCGGGCTGCCGCCGTTCCTGGCCGATGATGCCGGCGTCGACTCCGGTTACATGATCGCCCAGTACACCGCGGCCGGAATCGTCTCGGAACTGAAGCGGCTGGCCACGCCAGCCAGTGTGGATTCGATCCCGTCCTCGGCGATGCAGGAGGATCACGTCTCGATGGGCTGGGCCGCGGCGCGCAAGCTGCGCCGCAGTATCGACGGGCTGGCCCAGGTGATCGCGATCGAAATGCTCACTGCGGCAAGGTCTCTGGATCTGCGCTGTGGTCAGTTCGAACCGGCCGGTCAGCTGACCCCAGGCCCGGCCACGGCCGCGATCCTGACCGCGTTGCGGGACGTCGTGGCCGGCCCGGGCCCAGACCGGTTCCTGGCCGCCGAGATCGAGGCAGTGGTCGAGCTGGTCCGATCCGGTGCCGCGGTGGCCGCCGCGGAATCGATCACTGGGCCACTGCCGGTCACCACCTGATCATGGTCATCGGCGAACAGCCTGAGCGTCAGCGGAATCAGGAAACGGAGAAGACCGACATGGACGGAGCCCGCCCGGTACGGGCTGCCCGGGGCAGCACGCTGAGCGCCCGCAGCTGGCAGACCGAAGCGCCGATCCGGATGCTGATGAACAACCTCGACCCGGACGTGGCCGAGCGCCCGGACGATCTGGTCGTCTACGGCGGCACCGGGCGGGCCGCCCGGGACTGGGCCAGCTTCGATGCCATGGTCGCCACCCTGACCACCCTGGCGGACGACGAGACCATGCTGGTGCAATCCGGCCGGCCGGTCGGTGTGATGCGCACGCACGAGTGGGCCCCCCGGGTTCTGATCGCCAACTCGAACCTGGTTGGGGATTGGGCCACCTGGCCGGAGTTCCGCCGGCTGGAGCGGCTGGGCCTGACCATGTACGGGCAGATGACGGCCGGATCGTGGATCTACATCGGTACCCAGGGCATCCTGCAGGGGACCTACGAGACCTTCGCCGCAGTGGCGGCCAAGCGGTTCAATGGCAGCCTGGCCGGGACCTTGACCCTGACCGGAGGCGCCGGTGGGATGGGCGGCGCCCAGCCGCTCGCGGTGACCATGAACGATGGGGTCTGCCTGCTGGTCGACGTCGACCCGAGCCGATTGCGGCGGCGGGTGCAGACCCGGTACCTGGACGAGGTCGCTCCCGATCTGGACCAGGCCATCGACCGGGTACTGGCGGCCAAGCGGGCCCGCCAGCCGCTGTCGGTTGGCACGATCGGCAACGCAGCAACGGTTTTCGCCGAACTGTTGCGGCGCGGAGTGGATATCGACATCGTCACCGACCAGACCTCGGCCCATGATCCGCTGTCCTACCTGCCCGAAGGCATCGACCTGGCCGACTGGCCGGACTACGCGGCTCGCAAGCCCGAGGAGTTCACCGACCGAGCCCGGGTCTCGATGGCCAAGCAGGTCGAGGCCATGGTCGGATTCCAGGACGCCGGAGCCGAAGTCTTCGACTATGGCAATTCCATCCGGGATGAGGCCCGCCAGGGGGGATTCGAAAGAGCTTTCGCCTTTCCAGGTTTCGTGCCGGCCTACATCCGGCCGCTGTTCAGTCAGGGGAAGGGGCCATTTCGCTGGGCCGCGCTGTCCGGCGATCCCGCTGATATCGCCGCGACCGACCGGGCCGTCCTGGAGCTGTTCCCAGACAACGAGCACCTGCATCGATGGATCTCCGCGGCTCAGCGGAAGGTCGAGTTCCAGGGACTGCCCGCCCGGATCTGCTGGCTCGGGTACGGCGAGCGCGACCGAGCCGGACTGGCCTTCAACCAGTTGGTCGCCTCCGGTGAGGTGAGCGCGCCGATCGTCATCGGCCGCGACCATCTGGACGCGGGCAGCGTGGCCTCGCCCTACCGGGAGACCGAGTCGATGGCCGACGGCTCCGACGCAATCGCCGACTGGCCCCTGTTGAACGCTCTGGTCAACACCGCCTCCGGCGCCACCTGGGTGTCCATTCACCACGGTGGCGGGGTCGGGATCGGCCGATCTATCCACGCCGGGCAGGTGTGTGTCGCCGACGGGACGGCGCTGGCCGCGGCCAAACTGGAGCGTGTGCTGACCAATGACCCCGGCATGGGAGTGATCCGGCATGTGGACGCCGGATACGAGATCGCCGAAGGCACCGCCCGCGATCTCGGCGTCCGGGTACCCATGCGGGAACAGGCGTGACCTCAGACCTGCGCGCCGGATTCATCCGGCGCTGGGCTGACCTGGAACCGATCGGCCGGGCAGCGTCCGGCGGTTATCGCCGGTTCGCCTGGACCAGCGCCGACGCCGCCCTGCGGGAATGGTTCGAGGCTGAATGCATCGCGCTGGGACTCGATCTGGTGCTCGACCGGGCTGGTAATCAATGGGCCTGGTGGGGCGATCCCGACTCAGGCGGTCCCGGCATCGCCACTGGCAGCCATCTGGATTCGGTTCCGGACGGCGGAGCCTTCGATGGCCCGCTCGGCGTGGTCAGCGCCCTGCTGGCCGTCGAGGCATTGCGAAGCAGCGGGTTTCGCCCGGCTCGCCCGATTGGGGTGGTCAACTTCGCGGATGAGGAAGGTGCTCGGTTCGGTGTCGCCTGCGCCGGCTCGCGGGTGATCACCGGTGCGCTGGCCCCAGATCGGGCTCAGGGTCTGCGCGACGCTGGCGGCACCACGCTGGCCGAGGCGATGACCCGATCTGGGCTGCGGCCGGATCAGCTCGGCCCCGACCGTGAAACCGTTTCCAGGATCTTTGCTTTCATCGAGCTGCACATCGAGCAGGGCCGGGCGCTGGTGCACGGCGGTGACTGCGGAACCGAGACCCCTGTGGGCGTGGCGTCGGCGATCTGGCCGCACGGCCGGTGGCGGTTCGATTTCCCCGGCGAGGCGAATCACGCTGGAACCACCCGGCTCGCCGATCGCCGCGATGCCATGCTCGGCTACGCGCGGGCCGTGCTCGACGCCCGTGCTCAGGCGCTGCAGCACGACTGCATGGCCACCTTCGGCAAGGTGCAGGTGGAACCGAACGGGGTGAATGCGATCCCGGCGCTGGTCCGGGCCTGGCTGGACGCGCGCGGGCCGGACGAGGCCAGAGTCAGGGGGCTGGTCGGCGCGGTCGCCAATGCAGCCGCAGCCGACGATGCGTCGGTAACTGAGGAGTCCTGGACCACCGCAACCGGTTTCGACCCGGGCCTAAGTCAGCGGATCGCTGCTGCCGCCGCCGCGCAGCTGGCCCTGCCCAGCGTTCCGTCGATGGAGACCGGAGCGGGCCACGACGCCGGAATCCTCGCGGCCGCTGGCATTGCGGCGGCCATGCTGTTCGTGCGCAATCCATCAGGGGTGTCGCACTCACCGGCCGAGGAGGCCGGCGTCGATGACTGCCTGCTGGGCGCGGCCGCGCTGACCGGGGTGTTGCGTGATCTCGCCTCGGAACCAGCTGGCGCGGGCCGATGACCACCAGGACCAGCTACTGGTGTGAACACGCCTGGCTGCCGGACGGCCCGCGGCAGCGGACCCGGATTGAGACCCAGGGTGGCGTGATCACCGCCGTGCACCCTGAGACCGAGCCGGTGGCAGGCGACGAACGGTTGCCCGGGATGGTGTTTCCAGGCTTCGCGGACGCCCATTCGCACGCCTTTCACCGGGCCCTGCGCGGGCGGACCCACCACGGTGCCGGCTCGTTCTGGACCTGGCGTGATGCGATGTACACAATTTCGGCCCAACTGGACCCGGATAGCTGTTTTGCCCTCGCCCGGGCCTGTTATGCCGAACTGGTGGCGGCCGGAGTCACCGCGATCGGCGAGTTCCATTACCTCCACCACGGCCCCGGCGGGATGCCCTACAGCGATCCCAACGCGATGGGACAGGCGCTGATCGCCGCCGCCCAGGAGGCCGGACTTCGCCTGACGCTGCTCGATACCTGTTATCTGGCGGGCGGTTTGGGTCCCGGCGGGTACGAGGCGCTGAATGGGGTGCAGCGCCGGTTCAGCGACGGGAACGCCGAGCGGTGGGCGAGCCGGGTGACCCAGCTGGCCAGTGCTGGCGCGAAGCCCGGATCTATGGAGTGGACCAGCCCGGAGTCGGCCCGGATCGGCGTGGCCGCGCACTCGGTCCGGGCGGTGCCACCAGCCAGTCTGCCGGTGGTGGCCGGCCTGGCCCGGAATCTCCGGGCTGATGGCTGGGTCGCCCCGCTGCATACGCACCTTTCCGAGCAGCCAGCCGAGAACGAGGCCTGCCGGTCCGTTTCCGGCCTCACCCCAGCCCAATTGCTGGACCAGACCGGCCTGCTCGGGCCCAACTCCACCGTCGTGCACGCCACTCATCTGAGTGCCGCCGACATCGTCCTGCTCGGCCGCACGACCACGACCGCCTGCATCTGCCCGTCCACCGAACGGGATCTGGCCGACGGGATCGGGCCGGCCCGTGATCTGCTGGACGCCGGCAGTCCGCTGGCGCTGGGCTCGGACCAGCACGTCAGCGCCGATCCGCTGGCCGAAGCCGCGGCGCTGGAGATGGACCAGCGGCTGGTCTCGTTGCATCGGGGCCGGTTCAGTCCGGCCGAACTGGTCGCCGCCCTAACCGTGAGCGGGCATGCGGCGATCGGGCGTCCCGAGGGTGGCCGGATCGCCGCCGGTGCTCCGGCCGATCTGGTCGCGGTCGGGCTCGGCACCGCGAGGACCGCCGGTGCCGAACCCGGCCAGATCGTGCTGGTGGCCGGCGCAGCCGACGTCGACACGGTGGTGATCGCCGGGCGCACCGTCGTGGAGGGTGGCCAGCATGCGCTGGGCGACGTGGGCGCGCTGCTGGCGGCGGCCATCGACCCGCTCTGGGATCAGGCCTGATGACCGAGGGGAACACCTCCACCCTGATCACCGGGATCGGGGAACTGGTCACCAACGATCCACTCGATCTTGGCCGGAAATCCAGTGAAGAGACGGCCTTGGGGTTGATTCCCAACGCCGCTGTGATGATCCAGGACGACCGGATCGCCTGGACGGGACCGGCCGCTGAGGCGCCCAGCGCCGACCGGCAGATCGACCTGGGCGGCCGGGCGGTGATTCCGGGCTTCGTCGACTCCCACACTCACCTGGTGTTCGCCGGTGACCGGGCGGACGAGTTCGCCGCGCGGATGGCCGGTCAGCCCTACACCGGCGGCGGAATCGCCCGTACCGTCGCCGCCACCCGGGCGGCCAGCGACGACCACCTCCGGGCGCACCTGGCCTCGGCGGTGGCTGAGCTGTACCGCCAGGGCACCAGCAGCTTCGAGATCAAGAGCGGATACGGCCTGGAGGTGGATCAGGAGGCCCGCTTGCTGCGGCTGGCCGGTGAGGTCAGCGAACACACGACATATCTGGGGGCTCACGTCGTCCCCCCTGAATATGCCTCGCACCGAAGCGATTACGTCGACTTGGTGACCGGCCCGATGCTCGCTGCCTGTGCTCCGCACGCCCGCTGGATCGATGTGTTCTGTGAGCCGGGCAGCCCGCACGCGTTCGACGGCGACGAGTCCCGCCAGGTCCTGGCCGCCGGCGCGGCGGCTGGCCTGGGACTCAGGGTGCATGGCAACCAGCTGTCGGCCGGCCCCGGGGTGCGGCTGGCGGTAGAGCTCGGCGCCGCCAGCGTGGACCACTGCACTCATCTGACCGGCGCTGACCTGGAGGCACTGGCCGGCGGCAGCACGGTGGCGACCCTGCTCCCGGGAGTCGAGTTCAGCACCCGTTCGCCCTACCCGGACGCGCAGCGGCTGATCGGCGCCGGGGTCACGGTGGCGCTGGCCAGCGACTGCAATCCAGGCAGCTGCTATTCGTCGTCGATGCCGTTCGCGATCGCGCTCGCGGTCCGGGAGATGCGGATGACCCCGGCCCAGGCGCTCTGGTCCGCCACCGCTGGCGGAGCAGAAGCGTTGCGCCAGACCGATATCGGCCGGATCCGGACCGGGGCCCGGGCGCATCTGTGCGTGCTGGATGCGCCCAGCTACCTGCATCTGGCCTATCGGCCCGGAGTTCCGCTGGCGCGGGTGCTGGTGCTCTAGCGCGGCTGGTCCTGGATCGTGGTTAGCGGGTACTGGGCGTCCTCGCTGGGCATCATGATCCACAGAAGTGGGTAGACCAGGATCTGGCTGCCCGGGATCACCATCAGCACCAGCACGAACAGCAACCGCGCCGTCCCGGGGCTGAAGCCGTAACGTCGCCCGAGCCCCGCGCAGACACCGCCGAGCACGCGATTCTTCACCGGGCGCACCAATCCTTGGCGGGCCATCGAGTCATGGATTGAGGCCATTGCGGATCTCCTGAGTCAGTGGACCGCAGGCTGCGATCCGGCTCCTTCCAGAGTGGGCGAATCGGGCGCCGGTGGCATCCTGGATCCCCCGGATCCGCCCCTGATTCCAGACCGATTCCGGGCCCGGCCGGGCTCAGGGTCAGGCCGCAACGCCTCATGAGCTCAGATTCCGACCGCGATCTCCTCGCCGAGCTCGCCGCCACCGGGACGACGATCATCCTCTCCAGCCACGTGAAGG
>CALMAR010000007.1:0-3821 GCA_937859855.1 uncultured Kineosporia sp. | reverse complement strand
GACCGCGATCTCCTCGGCGAGCTCGGCCCCGAGCAGCAGCAGCAGCTGGTCCCCGCTCCAGAACCGGCCGGGGTCGTACCAGCTGGGCGAGACGTCGCCCGGCAACAGGCCCATCGCCTGATAGCCGCGGGCCACCAGCTCCGCGCAGTAGGCGGTCTGCATCGTGTCGTCCCGCGGACTGCGATGCCGCCGCAGCCGCCCGGCCACCCAGCGTCCAGCCAGCCGGGCGGCAGCGGGAAACGGCGTGCCCGCCAGCTGGGCCACCATCTGCAGGGCGGCGTCCTCCTGCGCCCGGCTGACGATGGGCGAGAGCTGCCGCAGCCAGGCCCGCTGCTGGTAGCGGTGATGCCAATGCCGGACGGCGGCGTCCAGATCGTGCAGCTGAGCGCCGCGGTGGTGCTGACCGGTCCAGACGTCCACCAGTGATCGGCCCAGCTCGGCATGCCAGATCAGCGGCGGCAGATCCTCCAGCACCAGCGCCATGCCGACGTGGTTCACCGGGGCATTGGTCACGGTCTGGATCGCCCGATCCGGTCCGCTGCGGCCCCGGAACAACCAGATGTCACCGGTCCGGGTCAGCTCTGCGGCGGCCGGCAACGACAGGCCTGGCGTCATCGGGCCACCTTTCCCCTGGATGCCAGCGGCAGCCGTAGCCTAGAACCCGTGCGCAAGCCGTCGGCGAGTACATGGTTCAAGCTGCTCGGCCTGGCGGGGCTGGCCGGCGTCGCGGCAACCGGGGTGATTGTGGCCCGGGCGCAACGGGAGCGTCACTCCTACACCCCCGAACAGGTCCGGGCCCGGTTGCAGGAACGGCTCAAGGAGGCCGGTCAGCCGCGTGACTGAGTCACACCGGGGTCAGGCTGCGGAAACCTGCGAGCGGCTGCGCCAGGCGACCAATCCGGTGCCCGCAAGCATGACGGCGCAGCTGACCGCCAGTGAGGTGTGGACGCCGGTCAGGCCGCCGACCAGGCCCACGGTGATCCCGCTGCCGAACCGCAGGCCGCTGGCCGACATCCCGAACAGGCCGATGATCCGGCCTCGCTGGCCCGCCGGTGCGCGCAACTGCACCACGGTCTGCCCGATGGCGGTGGACGCCAGGTTGGCCGCGCCGCCGATCACCAGCAGCAGCACCGCGAACCCATAGCTGCGGCTGATCGCGAACCCCAGGATGGCCAGCCCGAAGATCGCGGTGGAGATCACCGCCGAGCGCACGGTGAGAGGGATCCGGCCGGATGCCTCGAGTAGCAGGCCGCCCACTACGCCACCCGCCCCGGTGGCGAAAAGTAGTACGCCGTAAGCGAATCCGCTGTTGCCGGTGCTGAAATCGGCAGCGAAGATAGGCATCGTCGACTGCAGGGCGACGCCGATGAAGAACGATCCCAGTCCGGCCAGGGCAATCATGTTGATCAGCACCGGATCGCCGGCGACGTCCCTGATCACCCCCAGTGCCTGTCCTGCGCTCAGCCGGACCCTGGGCACCGCCTCGTCCCGGCTGTGGCCGGTGAATCGGGTGCGGGTCAGGAAGAGGGTCAGCGGCAGATAGATCAGGATGTTCGCGCTGATCCCCCAGGCCGGCCCCAGGCCGAGCAGCAGCACTGAGCCGGCCACCGGGCCGAGCAGCACCCCCAGGCTCTTGGCGGTGGCGTTCAGCCGGACTGCGCTGGGCAGTTCCCGGCTTCCAACGAAGTCATGCAGCATCAGCTGTTCGGCTGGGGACCAGAGGGTTCCGGCCAGGCCGTGCACGATCAGTAGCAGGCATGCGCTCCACACCTGCAGGGTTCCGGTGAAGAACAGCACGGCCCAGCCGGCCGAGACCGACATGAACATGATCTGCGCGGCCTGGATCACCCGGCGGCAGTCGAATCGATCAGCCAGCGCCCCGGCCTGGACCGAGAACAGCAGGAAGGGCAGCCAGTGGCTGAGCACCTCGAACGCGACCAGGGCGGTGTTGTGGAACTGCTGCCAGATCACCCAGTACGTGATCACGTGCTCGGTGTTGTCGGCCATCATCGCCAGCATCGATCCGCCCAGATAGAACCGGCAGTCGCGGTTCTTCAGGGCGGCGAACCGGCCTGGCTGAGTAATGGCGAGGGCTGGAGAGACGGGCAGCATCGGCTCAAGCTTAGATGGGCCGGTCATTCATGGATGAGGCCACGGCCGAAGGGGCGTCACCGAACCTGTTCCGACCCGCGAGTACAGGACCAGCCCGGCGGGGGCTAGCCGCGGGTGGCCGTTGGCCGGCTCTGGTGCTTGCGGAGGTGCTTGCGCTGGTACATCGCCTGATCGGCGGCCCGGAGTAGATCCTCCGGCGCCGCGCTGGGGTTGACCGTGCTGGCCACTCCGACGCTGGCGCCCACCCCCAGCCCGTGGCGCCGGTTGTGGCGCTGGCCGACCCGTTCCACCGCCATCCGCACCTGCTCCCCGAGCAGCTGGGCCTGTTCGCCGTCCACGCCGGGTGCGATCATCAGAAACTCGTCCCCGCCCAGCCGGGAGACCAGCGCCGCGGGCGGTGCGATCGCCACCAGCGCCTGCGCCACTTCGCGCAGCAGTTCGTCGCCCGCCTCGTGCCCGAGGGTGTCGTTGACCAGCTTGAACCGATCCAAGTCGAGCATCAGCACGACCAGGTGCCCGGCGCCGGCCCGGAGCGCGTCGATCTCGGCGTTCAGCCGTTCCCGCATGGCCAGCCGATTGGCCACGCCGGTCAGCTCGTCCGTGGTGGCCCGGGTGGTCAGCCACGCCTCGTGGGCCTGCTCCCGGGTGACGTCGCGCAGCTGGGCCAGGGCATGCTCGGGCCGGCCCTGCTGGTCCCGGGACAGGATCACGAAAACCTGGGCCGAGATGTGGCCACCGCCAGCGTGGAGACGGCAGATCTGTTCGAAGTTGTCCTGATGACCATCGGCCAGCCGGGCAAAGCGGGAGAGCATGGCCAGGGCGGAGTTCAGGTCTGATTCGGTGTCCAGCAGCGACTCCAGCTGGGCATTGACCAGATCGCCGCGGCCGGTCATCGCCTGCAGCGCTGGGTTCACCCGCAGCAACTGACCCCGTTGCTGGCCGTTCACCCCGATCACCGCCACTCCGGTGGGGGAGTGCTCGAAGGCGATGGCCAGCAGACTCTCGGCCCGGCGGCGGGCTTGATCGGCCTGGCGCCATTCGGTGATGTCCTCGATCTGGCTGATCAGGTAGCGCCCGTCCGCCGAGGTCCGGGCCATGCTGGCCGACAGCCGGGCCCACTTCACCGAGCCGTCGGCGTGCAGGTAGCGCTTGTCTGTCCGGTAGGTGGTCAGGGCCCCGCTGAGCAGCGACTCCATCGCGGCGACGTCGGCGTCGATGTCGTCCGGGTGGGTGATCGAGCTGGTATTGCCCAGAACCTGGAGTTGTTCCAGGGACAGCCCGATCATGTCCAGGAAGATCGGGTTGGCGTCGCGGATCATCGGCTTGATCTGATCGCTCACATCGGTCAGCACCATGCCGATCGGCGCCCGCTCGAAGGCCACCCGCCAGCGTTCCTGCGCCGCGTCCCGTTCCAGTTCGGCGGCCTGGACGGCGGTGACGTCCCGGGCGAAGGAGTGCCACTCGGTGCCGGTCGAGGAACGCCAGAGGGTCAGGTCGACGGTGATCTCCCGCCGGGACCGGGTCAGGGCCGGGACCCGCATGTTGCGCAGCCGGGGTGGCTGGGTGGGGTCGAAATCCTCTTGGACGTCGGCGTCGGGCGGGCGGGGCGCTGCGGCGTCGGTCCCGTCCAGTTCGGCCGGGGTGACCAGGCTGGCCGCGAACAGGGCCAGAGGGGAGGGCGGGCCGATCAGATCGGCCAGCCGGCTCTC
>CALMAR010000006.1 GCA_937859855.1 uncultured Kineosporia sp. | reverse complement strand
ATCCAGCGCCGGACCGTGTCGTCGCTGACACCGAGCAGCTCTGCAGCCTGGCGGACGCGAAAGCTGGGCATGGCAGTCAGTATAGCCGCAGCTTCGTCTCGGATAGGCGCATGGTTCCGCAGTTGCGGCCGACTGCCTGTCGCCGTGCGGCTGCTGGCGTCCTCGGAGAGGGTAGGTGGCATGACCGTTCCGAACATCACCCTGAACAACGGCGTCGAGATTCCCCAGCTGGGGTTCGGCGTCTTCCAGATCGAGCCGGCCGACACGGTCGAGGCGGTCACGCGGGCGCTCGACGTCGGGTACCGGCACATCGACACGGCCGAGATGTACGGCAACGAACGCGAGGTCGGCGAGGCGATCGCCAAATCCGGCATCGACCCGGCCGAGATCTTCGTGACCAGCAAGCTGAACAACGGCTTCCACGCCTACGACGACGCGCTGCGGGCCTTCGACGGCACCCTGTCAGCGCTCGGCACCGAGCGGATCGACCTGTTCCTGATCCACTGGCCACTGGCGACCGTGCGCGATTTCACCGAGACCTGGCGCGCGCTGGAGAAGGTCTACGCGGACGGGCGGACCCGCTCGATCGGGGTGTCGAACTTCCAGCCGCACCACCTGAACCGGCTGCGGGACGAGTGCACCGTCGTCCCGGTGGTGAACCAGATCGAGCTGCACCCGTACCTGACACAGGCCGAGCTGCGGGCCTACGGCGCGGACCACTCGATCGCCACCGAGGCATGGTCGCCGATCGCCCAGGGGGGCGTCCTGGAGGACCCGACCATCACGACCATCGCCGCCGCGCTGGACCGGACGCCGGCCCAGGTGGTGCTGCGCTGGCACGTCCAGCTCGGCAACATCGTCTTTCCGAAGTCCGTCAACCCGCAGCGGATGGCCGAGAACTTCGGGATCTTCGACTTCACCCTGGCGGAGTCGGACATGGCCTCGATCAGCGGGCTGAACAAGGACGAGCGGACCGGCCCCGATCCCGACGTCTTCGACTACGTGCCGTCCTGATCGCCTGAGGCGGCACTCCAGGAGGCAGAGCGCCTCGGCGGCACGCGGGTCCCGGATCCGGCCAGGACCAGGACCGCGGGCCGCCGCGGTTAGCCGGGCGGCGTTCGCCGTGCGCTACAGTGACGCCGTTCCGCGGGCGGTTTCGCCGGCCGCGGATCGCGACCGGGATGTGGCGCAGCTTGGTAGCGCACTTGACTGGGGGTCAAGGGGTCGCAGGTTCAAATCCTGTCATCCCGACCCACGAAATCCAGCCGCTCAGTCGGCTTCCGGCCCAGGTCAGAGGCCGTCTTCGAGCCTAATAACATCATCAATCGTTGATCAGACCGCGTGCAGTTCGGGACCACTTTGGGACCGGCGGGCGGTCAAGTGGGCGCTCAGCGCCTCTCCCGCGTCCGCGATCGACTGCATGTTCGGGTGCAGGTAGCGCTGCGTCGTGCTGAGCGATCCGTGCCCGCAGAAGTGGTCGTGCCCCAGCATTGACATGCAAGTTCATGCTTGCCTATGGTCGGGGGGTGGGTGCTGAGCTATACAAGGCACTAGACGACGCGACACGTCGAGCCATCCTCGACGAACTCCTGGAGCGGGACGACCAGACGCTGTTCGAGATCTGCTCCCGACTGGCCATGAAGCACGGACTCGGCTCCACCCGCCAAGCCGTCTCCCAGCACCTGTTCGTCCTCGAAGCGGCCGGACTCATCACTACCGAGCGACGAGGTCGCCACAAGCATCACCACCTGGATACGGCCCCCCTGCAAGAGATCCATCGACGATGGCCCGTCCCGGCCCCAGACAGGAGCGCGACATGAGGATCTCGATGACCAGCGTGTTTGTCGATGATCAGCCGAAGGCGCTGGCCTTCTACACAGACGTCCTCGGCTTCCAGAAGCATCACGACGTCCCACTCGGAGAGCACTCATGGCTGACCGTTGTCTCACCCACGTCCCCCGATGGTCCCGAGTTGCTCCTCGAACCGGCCAGTCATCCCGCTGTCAAGCCGTACCGCGACGCGCTGGTCGCTGACGGCATCCCGCTCGCGCAGTTCGCCGTCGATGACGTCCAGGCCGAATATGACCGTCTCCGCACCGCCGGCGTCGAGTTCACGCAAGCACCGACCGACTTTGGGCCAGTCACCGTTGCCGTGTTCGATGACACCTGCGGCAACCTCATCCAGATCGTCACGCAGAAGTAGCCGCACCAGCCACCCACCCGGATAAGCCTGTCAAGAATCACCCGGCACCGGACCGGAGAAGCTAGCAGCGTCCGGCGACAACTTTCTGTACGTCTTCAAGAGCCGCCCCGCGAGGGCGGGGCGGTGCGCCCAACCTCAGGCCGGCCGCCCTTCCTGCGTTCGCCCAGGCGGCCGGCGGCTCGGGTGCGCACAGCCGAAGGAGCCAACCCCTTTGCGGGAACGAGCTCCACACCCAGCTGTTGCCGGTAGACCGCAGGGGCTCCGCCCCCGCACCCCCGGCCCTCCTTCCAAGAGCAAGCCATCCTTGACACCAGCACTCCCGTCGGACGGGCACCTAAGGGCTACGCCACCCCAGCCGGGCCCGCCAGCGTCCCTCACCTCCCCGCCCGGCGGCAGGCCCGGCCGGCGCAACGTCGGACTACGCCTGCCCGACCGACGAGAGCACAGGCCGGCAGACACGCGGCTAACCTGATCTATCGTGAGTGCATGCGTGATGAAGTTCTCAAGTGGCTCAATGAAACCGGCTATCCGCTTGAAATGCGGGTCGCTCAGGCCGTCATTAAGAACGGTTTTGGAGCATTCCAAGCGCTCCACTACACAGACTCAGCCACTTCCAAGAGTCGAGAGACGGATGTCGTCGGGATTGTAACCCCTGACGCCAGACATAGAACGGAGCTGATCATTGAATGCAAAACCAGCGATGTTCCATGGATCGCATTTCTTGGTGCGGCGCAGTCATTTGCGATCTTTTCTCCTTTCGTACGTACCGGACGGATTCACTGTCCTTCCTGTGAGAAATGGGGGTCGCTTCTAAGGGGGGCTACCTGGACCGATGGACCGGACGCTTATGCAATAGTGCAGAAACGTAACAACTCGGACAATCGGCAGCAACGAATAGACCTAGCTTTCGAAAGTATAAGAATGGTTGCGGACGCTGCTGTCGCATTCGCCGTGGAACAAAAGCAGAATCTGGAAGTCATGGCTCTAGCGCCAGCACCGAGGGGTATTGAAGAGGATGAATACCATCATAATGTTTATCAAACTCTACCAATCGTCGTGACTACAAGTCCATTGTTTACGGCGCGGTTGAATGCCGAGGGAAATATCGAACTGGAACAAGTAAATCAGGTGCACGTTGTAGTCCCTTCCGATTTTGGGGGAAGCCAAGGCATGTCCATAATGGTATTAAATGAGCTACGATTCGGTGAAGTTCTGACTTCAATGAAGGAAATGATAGAAGCCAACTATTAGCTTCAAATTGCACCCAGGCGGCGGTAGTCGACCCGCATTGCTATTGGGACCACGATGGGACCACACGCTATGGACGCTGGCGCACGTTAAGCACGACCCAACCCAGCACGTGGGCCTCTCACGTAAGCGCGACGTGCACCGGGAACGTACCCACCGTCCTGGGGATCAAGGGGTCGCAGGTTCAAATCCTGTCATCCCGACCATGTCTCCGCAGGTCAGAGCATGTCTGAGGAGATCTCGGGAATCGGCGATCATGGTACTGGGCTCGGAAGCGCGGTCAGAACGCGGACTCTCATGTCGCAGTGGGAGGAAGCATCCGATGCCCGTTCCACGGACCGAAGCGACCCCGACCGGACGGCTCGTGTCACCCATTCGACGCGTCGTCAGGATGAGATCGGAGCACCCTCAGGGTGCGGTGGAGGTAACCACCTCCACCGCACCCGTGGGTCCTCCGACGATCAAGCAGTCACGCCGCCGCCCACCTTGTGGCCGGGTACGTCCACTGCGGCTTCCGGGGTGATGTCGGTTGCCTGGGGGCCGTAGGTCAGCCGGCGCAGAACCTTCTCTGCCGGGCCGGGCCGGTCGCCCAGGCGGTCGGCAGTCCACACGCTCGCGAACCAGACCAGCGTCGCAATCATGATGGCGGCGAGCAGCGGACTGGGTGAACGGCGCGCGAGGTCCAGGGTGAACGGCATCAGCAGCACCATCCACGCGACCGACTGGAACAGGTAGCCCGAGAGCGAGCGCCGACCGAGAGCTACCAGCGGGCGTACCCAGGCACCCTTCGGATTGCGGGCGGCCAGCAATCCGAAAACCGCGGTATAGCCGATGCCGCCGAACATTCCACTGGCGCCTTGCAGCGTCGTCATCAGGCCGAGCGCGGAATGGGTCGCCCGCAGGTAGCCGCCCGCCACCAGCGCGAGCGGCAGACCGCCCGCCACCGCGATGCCGATGCCACCGAACGCCACGACGCTCAGCAGCCGCCGGTGCTGGTCCGCGTCCTCCAGCAGGCGCCGCCGGGCTGCGATCATGCCCAGCCAGACGATGACGATGAACGGCGCGACGGTGAGCGTATGTGCGGGCCACTCGGCGACCCGGTCGGCCAGCGATGCGGCGTAGCTGGTGGCTCGCAAGGAGTCGACCGGGTGCACAGGCAGGCCGCTGCTGCCGTGCTTCGTCAGAGCGGCCAGGGTCAGAGCGGCGAAGACGACCACGTCGATGAGCGAGACGGCCCACACCGTGAGGCCGATCCGGTCCCGCCACCGCCCGCCCGGCAGCAGCACCAGGGTTGCCACGAGCCCGGCCAGCCCGTAGGCACCGAGGAAGTCGCCGGAGTAGAGGAGAACCGCGTGGATGACCCCGAACGCCATCAGCCACCCGTTGCGGCGCAGCAGTACCGCCCGCACCCGTCGGGGTGATGCCCCGGAAGCCGCCTGCCGGGTGGCCAACTGCACGATGCCGTAGCCGAAGAGGATCGCGAACATCGGGTAGGCCCGGGCGTGGACGAAGGTGAACATCACAACGTTCGCCGGTCGCTCGAGGCCGGCCGGATGCGTCTCGCCGCTCATCTCGCCGGCGAACGTGACACCGACGGCGTTGGCCACGGCGATCAGGAGAAGCATCGCCCCGCGGGCGAGGTCGGGCGCGAGGGCCCGTGGATTCGAGGTGTTCATGCAGGGAACGCTATGAACGACGGCAGTTTCGCCGCGCCGTGCCCAGACCCTCAACCGGAGGTGGTGCTTTGCCTACCCCGCGGCCCGGAGGTACTCCAGCACTGCGAGAACCCGGCGGTTGTCGTCCTCGTCGGGCGGCAGGTCGAGCTTGGTGAAAATGCTCGTGCTGTGCTTGCCCACCGATTTCTCGGTCACGACCAGGGCCTGCGCGATCGCGGCGTTGGACCGGCCCTGGGCCATCAGCTCCAGCACCTCGCGCTCACGAGGGCTCAACCGGGTCATCGGCGTACGCCGCTGCGCGTGAGCGACCAGGCTGCTCACCACCTTCGGGTCCAGGGCGGTACCGCCGCCGGCCACTCTGCGCACCGCCGCGACGAAGTCGTCCACGTCGGCCACCCGGTCCTTCAGGAGGTAGCCGATGCCGCCCTCGCCCGAGGCGAGCAGTTCCCGGGCGTAGAGGTGCTCGACGAACTGGCTGAGCACGAGCACCGGCAGCCCTGGCCGGCGACGCCGCGCCTGCACCGCCGCCACCAGTCCTTCGTTGGTGAAGGTGGGCGGCAGGCGCACGTCCACCACGGCGACGTCGACCTGGTCGTCATCCAGGGCCGTGGCCAGAGCCTCGGGCGAGTCGACAGCGGCCACGACGGTGAAGCCGTGCGCCTCCAGCAGGCGGGTCAGGCCGTCCCGGAGGAGGGCCAGGTCTTCGGCGATGACAACTCGCACGGCACCTCCAGCGTGATCGACGTCGGGCCGCCGGCCGGACTGGCCATCTCCATCATGCCGTCGAATGCGTCAAGGCGGCGGGCGATGCCGGTCAGACCGGTGCCGTTTCCCGGGCTCGCGCCACCGACCCCGTCGTCCGTGACGACGGCGATCAATCGACCTTTCCGGTAACGAAGTTCGACCGAGCTCCGTGACGCCCGGGCGTGTTTCACCACGTTGGCCAGACACTCGGCCACGGCGAAGTAGAGCGCCGACTCGATGGCCGGCGGAACGGCACCCTCCACGTCCGAACGCACCTCGACCGGCACGGCGAGGTCAAGCGCGAGTGCCTCCACGGCCCCGCACAGACCGCGGTCGGCCAGCACCGGAGGATGCACGCTCTGCATCACGACCCGCAGCTCGGCCAACGCGGTCTGCGTTCCGGCCCGCGCCTCGGCCAGGAGTTCGGCCGCCGAGTCCGGATCCCGGCGCAACAGGCTCTCGGCCAGGCCGATGGTCATGGCCAGCGAGACCAGCCGCGCCTGGGCGCCGTCGTGCAGGTCCCGCTCGATCCGACGCAACTCCTGCGCCTGTGCATCCAGGGCACTGCGCCGGGTGCGGCTGAGACGCTCAACGCGGCGGGTCAGTTCCTGCTCGCGCCGGCCCGGCGGATACACCAGCAGCCACGCGTGGATCAAGACCAGGAGGCCCAGGACCCCCCAGGCCGGCAGTGGCCAGAAGAAGCCACCACCGGAGAGGACCCAGATGACCGGTTCGGCGACGGCCAGGACCGCCGAGAACGCGGCGTGCAATGCGAAACGGCGCTGCCGCCCGGCAGGCCGTCGCCAGGCCCAACCCAGCGAGAACCCGAGCGCGACGACGAAACCAGCAGCGAACCCGACCCACCTCACCCGCTCGACAGTACGGTCGCCCCTGGCACCCTGAACACCGGTCCACCACCCACCGCTACGTAGGTGTTTGCCTACCGGTCGAACTCCACCGGTGAGCCGCCGGCCAGCTCAGCCGGCCGGGCGGGTGACGCCCGTCTCGTAGGCCAGAATCACCGCCTGAACCCGGTCGCGCAGGCCGAGTTTCGCCAGGATCCGGCCGACGTGGGTCTTCACTGTCGCGTCGGACAGCCGCAACCGGGTGGCGATCTCCGCGTTCGTCAGGCCCGCGGCCAGTTCGCTGAAGACCTGCCGCTCGCGGTCGGTGAGCGCGGTGAGGACGTCGTCCCGCGGGGCGTCGGGTCCGGCCTCGGGCAGCCGGTGCGCGAAGACCTCCAGCAGCCGGCGGGTCACGCTCGGCGCGATCACGGCGTCACCCCTGGCGACGGTGTGGATCGCGGCGACCAGGTCCGCCGGTTCGACGTCCTTCAGCAGGAAACCGCTGGCGCCGGCGTGCAGCCCGGAGAAGGCGTACTGGTCGATGTCGTAGGTGGTCAGGATGAGCACCCGGGTGGCCGGGGTCTGGGCCACGATCTGCCGGGTCGCGGCGATCCCGTCCTCACCCGGCATCCGCACGTCCATCAGCACGACGTCCGGTTTCAGCAGGCGGGTCATTCGCACCGCCTCGGTGCCGTTGCCCGCCTCGCCCACCACCTCGATCTCCTGCTGGGCGGACAGGATCATCCGGAAACCCTGGCGCAGCAGCGGCTGGTCGTCGACGAGCAGGATCCTGATGGTCATCGCGCCCGATCCTCCTGCAGCCGCAGGTGCGAGGCCACCCGCCAGCCGCCGCCGGGGCGCGGGGCCGCCTCCACCGCGCCGCCGAACACCGCTGCACGCTCCCGCATCCCGGCCAGCCCGTGCC
>CALMAR010000005.1 GCA_937859855.1 uncultured Kineosporia sp. | reverse complement strand
TGCCCGCGCTGCAGGCCTCGGCGCATCCACGCATCGTCAACGTCACCAGCGGCACCGGCTCGCTGACCTGGAACTCGGGACCGAATCCCCAGTTCGACTGGGAGCGCGTCCAAGGCAGCGGTTTGGCCTACCGGACCTCGAAGACGGCCGCGAACGCCGTCACACTCCTGACAGCGCAAGCCCTCGGCAACCGATTCAAGGTCAACGCTCTCGCGCCCGGTCTTCGCCGAACCAACCTCGTGCCCGGAATGACCGTCGGTGGCGACCCGGGTGAAGCCGCCGCTGGGGCCGTGCGCCTGGCGCTGCTGCCCGACGACGGCCCGACCGGCGCCCTCTGGTCCTGGGACGGCACCCGCGCCCCTTGGTAGACGACACGGCGAAATCCACTCCACACATCGAATATCCAGAGGAACCAACGTGCGCGCTGTTCAGATTCTCCGACCCGGCGGTCCAGAAGTCCTCGAGATCGGCCACGTCGCCTCGCCCCAGCTGGGCGCGGGCCAGGTGCTGATCCGCATGGCGGCCGCGACGGTCAACCCGACCGATCTGGCGCTACGCGCCCGCGGCGCCGGCGATGCCATACCGGCGCCCTGGACACCCGGCATGGAGATCGCCGGAACCATCGAGAACGTCGGAGAGGGCACGACCTTCCGCACCGGCGAGCGGGTCTTCGGCATCGTCAATGCACACGGGCCCGAGGGCGGTGCGCAGGCCGAACTCGTCGCACTGCCAGCCGGCTCGGTCGTCGGCACTCCGGGCAACATCAGCGACGTGGAGGCGGCGACGCTGCCGATGAACGGTCTGACTGTCCTGCAGGCGCTGCACCGTCTGCATCTTGCGCCCGGTCAGACCCTCGGCGTCATCGGATCCGCCGGCGCCGTCGGGCAGTACGCAATTCAACTCGGAGTCGCAGCAGGCCTGCGAGTGGTTGCCGACACAACGCCCGAAGACGAAGACCTCGTCAGAGGATTCGGCGCCCACAACACCGTCCCCCGCTCCGAAGACGTCGCAACGTCATTCCGGACTGCCATCCCCGGCGGCACAGACGGCCTCATCGACGCCGCTGTCGTCGATGCACTCGCTCTAGGAGCCATCAAAGACGGCGGCGCCCTCGCGACCCTGCGAAGGTGGAACGGGCCAACAGAACGCGGCATCCGCATCGAACCCGTATGGGTCACGGACGACACTGAAAACACACCATGGCTGCAGCAACTCGCCGACCACGCAAACGCCGGACGCCTCACGCCGCGCATCGCGGCCGTGCTTCCCATGCAACAGGTACAGGACGCCCATCAACGCCTAGAGGCGGGCGGAGTCCGAGGACGGATCGTTCTCGTCCCATAAGCACCCTGGACGAGGCACCCTGCCGGGCGGCAGAGCGCCGTCGCTCCAGTTGACCGGCGCGTCCCCTCAACGCACGACTGCTCCTGCCCCCGACTGACAACCTTGCAGCTCGGCTCGCTCAGCCTCCTCCACCCAGTTCCGCAACGTCGCCGGGTTCAGGTCCAGCAGCACACCCACATGCCGCCGCGTCGGCTGACCCGCCCGCCCGCGCCGCTCTCGTTCGACTGCCGGACCATGACGGGCCTCCCGCGGCGAATCATCGGTTTGGACCAGCTCCGCGCCCTTCTGGCTGCCCGTCATCCCCAGGCCCGCGGGCCGCGAACAGCAAGGACGTGGCGGATAGGGTCTGGCGGGAACTGGTGATCCGGAGCCGCCGGGACGGGCCAGCCTGGATCGTCGCCGCGACAGGGGTCGCCCTGCCCGGCTATCGCATCAGAACTGACTGCTGGCCGACGTGCCACGCGATCGCTAGGGCTTGGTAGTTCTCTGGTTTCGGCCCATCGGCCCTGCTTGTGCAGGCGGATGCCTGCCCACACTGGGATGGGTTCGGCTGGAAACGTCACCTCGTCGTCTGGCGGCACGTGGTGGCACAGCATCCGAGGCTGAGACGGCATCCCTCACGGTGCGGCTGAGCTGGCCTTATGGACAAGTGTTCGACTCGGATGGCCAGTCGTGCAACCGCGCCGAGCGCCTGGGGACGACACCGAACGACCAAAGGCCGCGACGTCAGAACGACGCAGCCCAGATCACGCGTTCACCATGGAGGTAGACGTTGATCCTGCTCGGATCCAGATCATCCCTCCTGGCTTCGCAAGACCCATCGACCGATACCACGCGCACCGACTGCCCATGTGTCTTGGCATACCTTCGGACCTGGTGCAAGGACATGCCGACCAGATCGGCGCGGGCCTTCACGAACGGCTTGAGGCCGGCCCTGGCAGCGGCAGAGGCCAGAAACGCTCGATCGGCTGCGAGGCACTCAAGATCATCGAACGTTTCTAGGGGATGGCTGGAAATGGTCCAGGTATTGCCGAAGCGATCAACGGTCACCGCGTCGTGTGATCCCGGCTCAGCGCGGTCCACAGGTGGTGCCGTTACCGAGGTGGAGACACGGGCGGAAAGCGGCAGGTGGGCTGGGACTGGTGCATCGGCCGTTCGAGAACTACATCCAGAGATGCAGGCGGCCCCGATCGTCAGCCATGCCGCCGTGCGCAACGAGCTGGGCGTAACCATGTCTGCTCCAGGTAGGAAGAGCCGTCACCGGTCCAATCGGCCATCCCGGCGCATCACCTGAGCTGTGCGTGTCACCTTCCGGTACCACGCCTGGTCTCCTGCCTGCCCGTCCGCATCAAGAGTCATTACCTCCCTCGGGCCACTCCCGTGCTCAAGGAGCGTCATACCCGAGCCTACGAGCCGCCCGACCAGGCTCAACCTCAACCGCGACGGTTACCTGCCCGACCTCACCAGGTCGGGCAGCAACTACGCCACTTCCCTGGCAAGGCTGCCCCGAATCTGGACAGGATCGAGCACGGCAAGTTTGGCGCGTATTTGGCGTGGCGAGCCGCATCGAGCCGTTACCAGCCGTGGCCACCCGGTCATTGACGTTTAGGGCAAGGCCGACTGGAACGGTTCGTAGATGGTGACGTCGGCAGCTTCAAGGGCATTTCGCAGTTCGGCGCTGGGTGTGCCGCAGATCTCGCCGGTGACCGTGCGGACTTCCTGCAGTGGCTTCATCATGACCCCGATGTTGGCCATGTGCTCGAGGCCTGCGGCCGAGTCTCGGTAGCGCTCGTGGACAAAGCATTCGGTGCCGTCTGCGTTCAGAATAAGTCGTACTCAGTGGTTCCGGTGTCCTTGGTGCGAACGATCTCGACGCACTGCGCTGCGAGACGCTTGAACTCGTCGAGCTTGCCGTCGTGAATGACGATCCGGGATGTGCCGTGGATCTCGTTCGATGCGGCCGACATTTGCCCAACCTAACAGCGTGGTGCCGTGACAGTCGCGCAGGCTGTGGACTTTCTGAAGCTGAGGTTTGGAAGCGCTGCGAGCATGGGCTGCGGTTCCCCGATCCGCCGCGATCAGGAGCGCATTTAACTGGCGAGGGGCTTAGCCTGCCCGGTCCCGTGCTTTGGACCTCCGGAGACCGCTGCAGAGTGTTGGCGCTCACCCGCCAATCAACTGAGTCAGGACTCGCCGGCAATAGACTGATCTCATGCCGAACCAGGGGAGAGACTCTATAGCTGGACGAACACGTGGCGACGTCCCCGTCGTCGGCAGGTCATCACCTTGGTGAGCTTGATGGGCTTTGTTCTTTCGGCGATTGGTTTCTGGGCTTTCAATGCGGCCGTCAACGACTACCCGTCAACGACTACCCGTCAACACCAGACCATCCCGGCTGGATCGCAATCTTGCAACCTAAGTCCGAGCTTGGGACCACTGACCAACTGCTGGTCACCGCAAGGGGCTGTAGTCCCCGGCGCGCCGGGACAGAAACCTTTGATCAATGTGATTGTGTCGGCCTGCGGCAGACAACCGGTCACAGGAAGCTTGCTCATCTCAAGCGATATTCATTTCGTGTCGTCACCATTCTCGAGCTCTAATATCCCGTCGAAGTTGCTCACGGCGAAGCTCGTAGATATGAGTAGTGGGGATACGATATCGCTGACTGGCGCGACTCGGTCGACATCAGCTCGGATTTAATAGTGCCTTGTCGAGGAACCAGCCCAGAAGAGTTCGCGGGTCAAGTCCTTTTGCGGGATTGGTAAGACTTGACAGGCCAGTGTCTATCCGAGACAAGCTGCTCGGCTTGTCTTCAGCAAGGAAGTCTCAATCATGGCCTCTCGTTGGCTCTGTTCCCACATTTGATCCGAATTCACTTGGGGAGTTCGCAGGGTCAGGAGACATCCGCGGCTCGTGGTTACGGCCGTCGCAGGCCACCTTCGACGTTGCCATCGGCGCTCTCCGCACATTCGGTCTGGTAATTACGGCGAGTCCGCCGCTGATCGCAGCTGACAACGCCCACTGGCAGCAGACCAAGCCGTTACGAGCGAAACTGATCCTGCTCGATCAGCAAGACCTGGCACGGCTACAAAATGGGCTAGCCTTCTCCGCCATCGCGTTAGGCGTATTTGGATCGGTCATTGCATCGCTGTTTCTAGAACTCAGCGCGCCGCGAACCGCTCAATCAACTCATGCCCTCCCAACGCCACCTCTGACGTTCCCGGTTCCAGATAGAAGGCCGGAACGACCGGCAAGTCTTGTTTTGCCATTTCTCTTGGGAGTCCTCGTGGGCACCATCGGGCGGTCCGGCCGAATTCGCCGGAGCCGCAGATAGCGTTCGCTGCGGCACGCGGAACTGCCGCGATCCGCGCATTGGTTGAGATGCGTTTGGCCTAGCTCCTGCGCTGACGGTCTGGGCTCCGGCGCCGACGGTGCGTCCCTTGATCTTGTGCGTCCAGCCGCAGGGTCCCAGCGGTGTGTGAAACACTGATCGACTCTACGGCCCGTGCCAGCGGGAGATGCTCATGCGATTCAATCCGCCACCTTCGTGGCCGACCCCACCTGAAGGCTGGGTCCCAAACCCAGGATGGCGTCCAGATCCAGACTGGCCCTCCCCGCCCGCAGGATGGCAACTCTGGATTGACGATGAGGGCATTCCAGACGCAGAAGCAGGACCGGCAGCGCCGGATGTCGGTAGGACGGTGGACCGTTCACCCTTGGGCGCCAAGGCCAACGCCGCTTTGGATGCGAATCTCGACGCCGGGGAGAACGTAGAGGTCATCATCCTCGGCAGCTCCAAGCAGGCCATTGTGGGGACTGCTCGCAGAGCCTTCATCTACAAACAGGGTTTCATGGCTGGTGCATCATTCGGCTCGGAACTGACTTCCTGGGACTACCGGAACATCGTTGGCGTGCAAGTTCACACGGGAATGCTGTCGGGCGCCGTGATTATTCAAGCCCCCGGGCAGTCGGGCACAAAGACAAGCTACTGGGCCAGCGGCGACGGTGATGTTCACAAAGCCCCGAACGCGATTCCGCTAAACCGCCCCTTCGAGGCCGCACAAGCAGGTGTCGCACGACTCCGCCAACTGATCAGCGCCGTTCAGCACCCAGACAACTCTCAAGCCAAAGCGTCAGCTGACGAGATCGAACGCCCAGCACTCAAGCTCGTGGCCGACGAACTGCGCAAACTCTCCGACCTACATCGCGAAGGCGTACTCAACGATGATGAGTTCACGACGCTGAAGCGCAGGCTCCTCGACTGAACACCTCGCAATTTTCAGCCATCTCTATGGCGTCCAAAGCTATCCCACGATCGTACCTCGCCAACATATCCGGATCTGCCGCTCTCCGTGCCAGGGAATTCAACGAGATTGGGACTTGATTACCTGGGACGGACCTTTGCGACTGGAATCTCTTTGCGCACTTCGGCGGGGTGGATGTCGAGCCCGGCGTGGAGGCTGCGCACTGGACGTCGGGCTCTGTTCCGTGGTCGTCGAGGAGTTCGACGAGTCGCCTGGCGGCCGCTACCGCGTCCGCATGATCCTGAAGACCGTCAACGGGGATTGGCTTGCCGTATGCGGTGACCATGGCCTCCACAATCAGGAAGTCGGCCTGCCCGGCCTTGAAGGTTGCCAGTTGTGTTGTCGTCCTTGTCGGTATCGAACGTTGGGTGGCCAGGAATCGACATAGCCAGGCGAGTTCGACCAGTCCGGTTGCGAGCGCAGCTGTTCCGGCGCCGGCGCTCCAGGAGCGGTCCCGCTCGCCGTGCCGAGCACGACCCAGCTCCCGCCATTCCTACCCGTGACGTCCGGGACCGGGACGGTGAGAGGGCATTCGACGGCCAGGGCTACGGGCCGGGCTGTATCGAGGGCGGCCATCAGTTGTCGGGCGAGGTCAGCTGGATCGTTGCCGGCACTCCGCCATCGGCATGCTCAGCTTCATCGAATACGAACGCCAAGCACAACAGCTCAGACCAGTAGCCTGACCAGGGTCCAGCAATCCGACTCCACGGAACCCGGGGCACATCGAGGTCTCCGGGTATCCCGGGGCGGTTCAGATAGTCAAATTGGCCAAGCCTCGAAATACTCCAATGCTATTCGGCGTTGTCTTTACGGGACGCCCTTGAGCCGGCGAACGGTCGCGTTAGAAGTATGAGCACACTAAGGAATACTAGGCAAAGTCCTGCGGCAATAGTGGCTTTTAAGCCACCACCAGCCCTCGTTAAGCATTGCAAGATACCTTATGCAGGCGCCGCCTGTGGATATAGTCAGACAGGTCAGTAGAATCAATATTCGGAGGTCTGGGAAGGCGTTAAGTGGCCCAACCGCAGCCTTCGCGTTCCGACGGTGCCTTGAATGAATCCGTTGAATTGGCTTCACAGTCTAGCCTTGATTGCAGCAATCTTAGTACGGTAGCCGATTTGTTCCACAGTAGCCTCGCATGACTCGATCTCTTGACGGATAATGATAGTAATCAAAAGCGGTAGCAAATAGGCCGGCGGGTGCCCCTGTCCATCATCCAACAAGGCGGGAGAAGCGGCTACCTCCAGCGTGGTGGTTTTCGCGGTGAGCGCGCCGCCGACGTCGACCAGGACACCCAGGGCGGCAACGGTGAGCATGACGATCCCGAGCGTCAACACTGCGACCGCCCCGCGATCGCGGGGGGCGTGCCGCCGGCCGTGTGACCGGGTTGCGGCGGGGAGCTTCACGGGGTCACCCACCGGAGGTGGTGTAGTAGTCGATGGGTGCGCGCGAGGTCACCGTCTGGGTCAGATGCCCCGGGAGCCCGGCGCCGGTCAGGGCGCCCACCGGCAGGGTGCAGGTCAGGGATACGACTGCGGTTCCGCCGGGCTGGAACGCGCCCGCGTCCAGGCCCACCTGTATCTGCGTGCAGCGCCTGCTGCCCTGGCCGCTGAGGCTGGCCTGCGTTTCGGCCCGGGCGGCGGCCAGGCCGTCACTACGGGTGGGTTGCAGGGATGCCGCCCGCGCCGCCGCGGCTGCGGCAGCGGTGAGGGCCTGATCGCGGCGGCCAGGTACAGCCCGAAAACCAGCAGCAGGATGCAGGTCCCGAGGGCCGGGATCATCAGCCCGACCGCTTCCACGGTCGCCGACCCCGCATCCCCGCGGGATCCCGCGGTCAAGGCGGAAGACGCGAACCAGACGCTGACATCGCTGGGTGTCATGAGATCGACCCGGGTCACGCCCTGTCATTTACCCTGCCAAAGCGGGGCCACCAGGAGTCCACTTCCGATGACAGTGCTGGGGTATCTGTTCGCCTGGCACGTTTGCGCGGATCGGCGGCGTTGCCTTCGCTTACCTCCAGATGCGCGCCGACTCAGAGCCCGCCCAAGGTGACAGATGTGCGGCCCCTCCTCGGGACAGCATTCGAGCACGGCAAGTTTGGCGCGTATTTGGCGCGGCCAGCCGCCTCAAGCCGCTGAAAGCCGGTCCTAACCGGACCGACCAAGATCGCCCTGGCACCAGCACGGCGACGTGCCGGGTGGCGTCATGGATCGGTCCCCCACCACACGGACGGCGACGACGGGGACGACGCGGACTGCGGCGACGAGGGCGAGCCCAACCGGATGGCCGCGATGGGCCGCCACCTCTCTCAGCGGGTCTGGCGGCGTGGGGTGCGCTTGGCGCCGTCCAGCCCCTCCAGTTGCCGCGCCCGGAGGATCATGTCGGTGATCGTGCCGAGGGTCTCTGGCGACAGTCCGTGCGCCAGCGTCGCCAGCTCGCGCACCTGGGGTTCGCGCAGCGCTGACCAGCACTTCGAGGTCGGCGTCCACGGCCGCAGTGGTGTCCTCGTCGAAGAAGTACGCGGGCGGGACGCCGAAGAAGCCGGACAGTGTCTTCAGATGACGCTTGGTCGGGTTGTCCCGCATGCCTTTTCGCAGCTGCCACAGATAGGTCGCCGAGATCGTGGGCCCACTTCGCCCTTTCCACAGTTATCTTGGCTTGCTCAATCAATCCGGCATTGTGTCAAGTGGTTGCTGGCCGGATTTGTTGCAATTCGCCAATTGGCGTCCTGGGGTCGCCGACCGCTCCTGCGGGGGTCTCGGTTGAGCCCTGGATGTTCTGGATCTCATTCATAAATGGCTGTGCTGTATTGCCAGATAAATGGACAGGGACCCGGCAGATTAAACGAGTGCCCGCTCCTGGGGGGCTGTCTAGGCTCAGCTCGCCGTGCAGGACTGCCAGACGGTCGGTGAGGCCGGTGATGCCGGTGCCCTTCTTTAGGTCGGCGCCGCCGACGCCGTCATCGGCCACGGTGATCTCGACGGCGTTGCCATTGTCCCGGAGGGTGAGGGTCACCCGTTTCGCGTGGGCGTACTTGACGACGTTCGTTAGGGCCTCGGCGACGACGAAGTAGAGGGTCGCTTCTATTGTTGCCGGTAGTCGACGGGTCAGGGCGCCGTCCACCTCGACTGGGATTGGGCATCTGGTTGCCAGGGATCCGATGGCTGGTGCCAGGCCTCGCTCGGTGAGGATGGCGGGGTGGATGCCGTGGGCCAGTTCGCGCAGCTCACTGATGGCTGTGCGTAATTGCTGGGAGGCGGCGGCGAGCCCAGCGGCGTGCGCTTCCGGGTCGGTCTGTGCGGAGGCGAGCTGCAGTTGCAGGGCCACCGAGACGAGACTCTGCTGGGCCCCGTCGTGCAGGTTACGTTCGAGTCGGCGTCGTTCGTTGTCCTGGGAGGTGACCAGTCGCTGACGGGAGTTCTGCAGGTCTTCGACCAGGCGCAGGTTCCGCAGCACCAGCCCTATTTGGGAGGCGACCTGTTCGAGCATCGCGTCTTCGGCCGGTGTCACGATCTCGTGTGCGTTCTTGGTCACGGCGATGGCACCAAGCACCTCGTCCCGGTGACGTACTAGGACGATGCGCTCTGCCTTCAAGACCGCCAGCGCCGATAGCGGATCACTGCCCGCCGGGACGAAGCCTGGCCGGGATCCATCGGCAGGCCAGGCGCCCTCACAGACCAGCCCCAGGTCGGTACGAAGCCAGATCTCCGCCTGCCCGCCGCCCAGGGACTGGGTCAGGGTCTGAGCCAGCCGGGGCAGCAGTTCAGCCGGGGTGTAGCGGCCTGCCATTTGAACCGCGAAATCGGACAACACCTCGTATGGCGTGGCGCGGTCGCCGTAGACAAGGCGATTGACCAGGTGCTGCACCCGCTGCCGGACGGGTTGGAAGGCCACGGCCACCAGCGCGGTCGCCAGCACCGACAGGAAGACCGACGGCCGACGGTGCCCGATCAATGCACCCACCCCAGCGACAACCGTCACATAGACCGCGGTGATGAACAGACCCAGGACGGCCACGGTCAATGCCCGGCTGATCAGAGCGTTGATCCCGTACAGCCCGTAACGGGTGACGGCGATCCCGATGGCGACCGGAAGCAAGCCGAACGACAGGACGGACAGCGTTTCCAGCCAGGCCAGCCATCCGGGCTGCGGCCCCCCGTCGAGGATCAGATCACCGGCCAACGCCACCACATACAAGGCGGCGACCGTGGCCCCCGCCGACATCAGCCACTTGAACTGGAGTCGCTCGGCCCCCTCCGCACGCCGGAACCGCTGGATCATCGCGACCGCCGCCGCCACAATGCACAACGGCAACAAGACCACGCTGATCCCGACAACTATCCCAGCTAACGGACCGGCCCAAGTGATCCCAATCGGGTTGTGCGCCAGTGCAACTGGCACGCCGGTAACAGGGCCCGGATAAACTGCGGTCGAGAATACGGCCACCCCCGCATCGATAGCGGCCAGCCATAGGAGTCGTCCCCACAACGGTGACGCTGGCATACCGTCGGGGAACAAGACCAGGACGAATACGCCCATCAGCACGATGGGCGGGACCCAGATACCGCTTCCGATAACCTCGGCGACCTGGCCACCGGGAACAGTCCCCGGCCGCAATACCAGCGTAGCGATCACGAAGCTACCCAGCAGACTGGTCAGCACCCAGCTGAACCCGACCGCATGTAGCAACCAGCCCATCCGGTTGCGGGGTTTCTGCCGGATGATCAGTTGAGCCACCATGGGGAACAGCGACATCGTCCCGGTCAAAGCGAAATCGCTCAGGCGACCACCCAGCCCCCAATCGCTGCGCTCGTCGGTGCCAGGATTTTGCAGGGAGACGAGGACCTGCAAGCTGGCCGCAAGAACGAAGAGCACGACAAGCGACGAGCCCAACCGCCGTACGCCGCCGTCACCCAGTCGCATAGCGCTCCTCCACCGGAACCGCGCTCAACTGAGCACAACCATAACTCGACGACACCTGACGATCTCGGCTTGTCATTCGGGACTGCCCAGGCGTCAGCCCTCCACCGCCCACACTCGGTCCGGGTGCATACCCCCGCAGCCAGCATCTCGTCGTAGCTAGCCTTATCGGTGCCATATCTGCACCCTTGGCTATCGCGGGGCTACTCGCCCCTATTCCAGCCCCGCTGCTGGTCGGCTGGGACAAGCGAAGCTGGATCACCGCATTCGCACTCATCGCGCGATCTACCTGGTCCCTGGCTCGCGCACGGCAACTCTGGCGCGCGTGCTTGGCCCGGACTGCGCTGGCATGGGCAAGTAACCTGAGCGCCTTATCAATCACGGCGTGACGTAGTGGATGAATAAGACGGAGTGCAGCTCGTAACTGGAACCGGGTCTACTGCCGCTTCGGCACCAAATGAAGTGCTTAGGCTTCCTCGATTCGGCTGCCGATCTGGCATTGCGGCCAATGCAATTAGTTCTCGCGGTAGCTGAAGGGGATCGCGGCGACGATTGAACTGGTTACCAGCTGGTCGTCGTAGGTTTCCAGAGCGACCAGCCCGGCCGTCGTCGTGCTTGGCACGAACCGGACCGCGATGTCACCGGCTTGACCGGGTAGGAGCACCAGCGGGGTTACGCTGTCGCCGGCTCGCTACGGGTCACCGGTGCCGCCCGCGACATCGGTCGTAAATGCGGCCGTGGTGATACCGGCAGTGAGAGATATGGGGGAGCCGGAGTTCAGCTCCCGCCAGACGGCCCAGGCCAGGCTCGGGCGAGCCGCTGCTCGAAGTCGTCGGGCAGGACATCGTCCACATGGTTGTAATCGGCGAGGAACGGCCACTGGCCGGCGCCGATTAGGGGCAGCCCGAACCGGTCCAGGATGCGCCGGGGTAGCAGGTGCAACAGGGGCGCGTACTCGAAGTACCGGGACCGCGTCCGCGGGATGAAGATGAGACCGACCCAGCCCCGGCTGGCGACGCAGCCCGCGATGAAACGCGAAGACCCGGCTGCTGTGGCCGGGCCACCCCGCAGCAGTCATGCTGCGGCGCTCCTCGCACCCACATATAGCCGCAGATCAGCGAGCCTGCGGCCCGTACGTACGGGGACTGGCCTAGTAAGCAGTGCTATATATCAGCGCGTCGTAGAACCCTGCGGTCAGCGCTTGTGGGGGCCATGGAAGAAGACTGGCGCACGATCTCGTCCTCGCATCGGTTTACGTCGGTGCGCACGCCGCGCGGGGTGAGTTCGGTTCGAAGCCGGCCGGTGAGCTTCGCCAGCTGCGACGGTGCAGGCGGATGTGCGTCAGCTGCGGCTGTTCGGGGGGTTCGGGCTGGCGGAGCTGGATCTGGATGTGGAGCTGCAGACGCAGGTCGGTGATCTGCGCCGGATCGACGTTGAGGTCGGGTTCACGGTCGTCGAGGTGAAGGATCTGCGGGTCGCCGGTGTGGTGGCTGCGGCGGAGAAGCAGTTGGCCGGGTACTTGCGGGCCAGGACCGGTCAGACCGGTCAGCGGTATATATCGGGGTGCTTACCGATGGCGCGGAGTGGCTGGGTTACCAGCTGCGCGGTGAGGCGCTGGTCCAGTCCACCCGGTCGTGCTGGCCAACGTGAAGAACGACGTGCTGCCGCTGCTGGTCTGGCTGGAGGGGGTCCTGACGACCCGGCAGGGGGTGCCGCCGACCCGGAGGAGGCCTGGCTCGGGTCTTGACCACCGATGTAGTCGGGAGCAATGTGTAGCTCTGCCGGAATTGCGGCTTTTGTCGATGGGTGGGCGCCGAGCTGCCTCTGTAGGGCTATCAAGGTCAACGGTGTGATGGAAGGGGCGAATCCAGGATGCGCGTTCGACACGTGCTGCTTCCAGCGGCCGCGGCGGCCGCGGCCGTTCAGTTGATCATGACTTCGTCGGCCGCTAGTGCTCTTCCGTCTGTGGGGGGAAGCCGAGCGGTGGACTTCCATGTGATGGATATGCACGGATCAGTCGAATACGGCGGTGTGAAGCTGTACTCGTCAGCGGAGATGGAAGTGTGTGACGATCACAGTGATGGTATCTACATTACTGCGGGGGTTTACGATTATGAAAACGGTAGGGTCACATATTTAGCTGACTATAACGGCGCTAAGTCTCCGTGTTATTGGACGTACATTCCGTACTTGCAGACTTACGACGAACTGCAAGTCACCATATACGAATCCAGTTCCATTGGCGGTGTGGGCACGGAAAAGGCGACCGAAGGTGGGTTGTTTTTACGCTCCAGCTGAGCCGTGGTCTATCTCGGCGGACACACCTTAATGAATCCTCGATTTATGGTGCGCAGATCAGGAGTCTCATATGACCTTACGAAGACTTACATTATCAGTTGCCACCCTTCTCATCTTTATAGTCATGCAGCCAGTAATCGGATCGGCCGCAGCCCAGGCGTCGCCCGCGGCTGCTACGAGCAAACTGCTGGAGTTTCACGTCCGAGACATGCATGGGTCGACCCAGTGGGGGGGTGTGGAACTTTATTCCGACGGAGAAATGGTTGTCTGCGACGACCATGGTGGAGATAACACATACATTACCGGCGAGGTATACGACTACGACAACAACCATTATATTGATCTAGTAGATTTTAACGGCGCGAAGTCACCCTGCTATTATGCGTCACTTGCATTTCTGAACACTTACGACGAAATCGAAGTCTCTATATTTGAATCCCCTTCGCCGCATGGTCCTCAGACTGAGAAAGCGCACAGCGGAGGCCTTTTCTTGCGCTCATGATGTGAGCAGCCCCCCATGATCAGGGTTAAAGGATCGAGGCATCCCGCCGGTACCATCATTGCCCCTCGCCTGACTCCCAGCGCGGTTCCGCGAACCTTCGGGTCAGCATGATGAGCCCGAGTCTGAGCGAGCGGGGCATCCTCGCGATTGCACCGCGGCAGCGCCTGGGTAGGTGCACTCCCCGGCACTCCCGCAGGCGACGTCGTAACGTCGGCGGCGGACGATGAGACTGCAAGGCGATCACGAGGTCGCCCGAGTCACCTCGCAGTGCACACTTAACCGGGTGATCCACCTCAAGCCCGGCCGCGAGCGGCCACGGCCAGCGACCCTGATCGAGCTGTTCACCCTCCTGGTCGTCGCCGGATGCCTCTTGGCGACGACTTCGAGATCGGTGGCCAGCGGCGTCCTGGTCAGCGGGGCGGCGGGTGCCTACCATGAGCGTGGTGGCTGACCTGGAGCGTGTGATGCCTGCGGCTGACCTGGCGTCGATGAGCCCTGCTGAGCGGCACGCGGACTTTGAGGCGCGCGCGGTCGACCTTGGCGACCTAGACTCCCTGGCCGCGGGAGAGCGTGCTGCGGTGATCCGGCTGCTGGACAGTGGCCGGGCGAGGACGGTTCGACGGATCGCCCGGCTGGAAGGCGCGGCCGCCGCTGAAGCCGCCCTCGCGCCGTCGGGGACGCTGAGGGTGCTGAAGCCCGCGAGCGGGTTGAGCGGCTGATCGCTGACGCCGACGGCGCCGACAGCGCGGTGCGCGCTTCGTGAGGTGACGGATCGGCCGGTCCGGGCGACCGAGGACTTCATCGACGACATCGACCGGCAGTTCTCTGATGAACGGGGGCCGCAGGGGCAGCCGTCGCGTAGCGACTTCTACACCTACGACATGCTGGAGATCCGCGACCGATTCGCGCAGCAGTGGGACGCGCAGGCGGAGCTGGTCGCCGGACGGCCGGACTACCGCGTGGTCATCGTGCGCGGCCGGTTCGGCATCACCTACGCGGTAGAGGCGCAGCTGACCCGTGACGGGTACATCGAGCCACCGCGACCCCCGCCTGGCCAACGTGCCGCCGCTGCTGACCAGCAAGCAGTCGCGCCCCGTTCACCGCCGGCCTGGACGACCCAGAAGGGTTGCTCGGGTTCTGGCAGTGGTACAAGTCCACCCCGCCTGCGCTGCGGGCCCAGGTGATCGGTCCGGTCCTGGCCCGGCTGCGGTCGTTTCTGCTGCGCGCCTTCATCAAGAACACCGTCGGGCCGGGGCCCGCGGCGGTAGACAAGCCCCCGCGCAAGGTCACCCCCCGGCGGCA
>CALMAR010000004.1 GCA_937859855.1 uncultured Kineosporia sp. | reverse complement strand
GAGCGGTACTGGCATGCCCGCGCGGCCGGCGACGACTGCGGCCGGATGGTGCTGGCCGAGTTCCTGCCGCTGCTGGTCCGGCACGGGCTGGCCGCGGGCCCGCTCGACCGGATCGCCTTCCTCGGCTGGTCGATGGGGGGGTACGGGTCGCTGCTGCTGGCCTCCCGGCTGGGTCCCGACCGGGTCGCGGCCGTCGTGGCCGAGTCACCGGCCCTGTGGCGGCACCCGGGCGACAGCTCCCCCGGGGCGTTCGACGACGCCGCCGACTTCCGCCGCAACGACGTCTTCGCCCGCCGCGGCGCGCTGGCCGGGATCCCGCTGAAGATCGACTGCGGTCGGGCGGACCCGTTCTACCGCTCCGCCCGGGCTTTCGCCGCCGGCCTGCCCGGTCACCCGGTCACGGACTTCGGCGACGGCGCACACACCGGCGGCTACTGGCGGGCCAAGGCGCCGAAGTCGATCGTCTTCGTGGGGAAAGCACTGGTCAGGTGAACCGGTCCCACCAGGTGAACCGGTCCCACCAGGTGAGCCGGCTCCCCAGGTGAGCCGGCTCTCACCAGGTGGTCGCTTCGTCCCACATGCTGGACGGATCTTTGACGGGGGAACATCGGCGACCGTACCGTCGCTGAAGCCATCCAGAGCGGCCGAGAGACCTGGCTCGTAGACGCCGCAGCAACCACCCGGGGCTCGTTCCGTCCGGAACGGGCCGCAGGCAGGTGCTTCCGCCAGGGTCGATGGGAGCAGCAGTGACCCTTCAGGGCCGGCGGGGCGACATCCTCACCAAGCGTGCTTACGTGGATCTCCTGCGTACAGCCAGCGCGGCGTGTCCGGCTCCCGCCTGCGCAGGCTGAGCCGCTCCACCCTCCTGCGTTCCCGCGTCGCACGCTGATCCTCGACGTCCACCCGGCCACGGGCACGGACCGGACGGCGGTGCGCATCCACCTCCCTCGTCACCAGACCTCCTGGAGATCCGCCGTGAGCACCGACACCCCCGCCGCACCGCGCGCAGCCCGGGCCGCCCGGCCCGCGCGCCCGGAAGGTCAGTGGGCACTGGGTGAGACTGCTCCGCTGAATCCGAACGAGGAGTGGAAGTCGCGCGAGGGCGGCCTGGCCGTGCGGGACCGGATCGTCTCCACCTATGCGCGCGAAGGGTTCTCCAGCATCCCCGGCGAGGACCTGCGCGGCCGGATGCGCTGGTGGGGCCTGTACACGCAGCGCAAGCCCGGCATCGACGGCGGCCGGACCGCCACGCTCGAGCCGGAAGAGCTGGACGACGAGTACTTCATGCTCCGGGTCCGGATCGACGGCGGTGCGGTGACCGTCGCGCAGCTGCGGGCGCTGGCCGACATCTCGCAGCGCTTCGCCCGGGGCACGGCGGACATCACCGACCGGCAGAACATCCAGTACCACTGGATCCGGATCGAGGACATGCCCGAGATCTGGTCGCTGCTCGGGGCGGCCAGGCTGGTCACCACCGAGGCCTGCGGTGACACCCCGCGGGTGGTGCTCGGCTCCCCCGTGGCCGGGATCGCCGCCGACGAGATCATCGACGGCACGCCGGCGATCAAGGCAATCGTCAAGCAGTGGGTCGGCGACGAGTCGCTGGCCAACCTCCCCCGCAAGTTCAAGACGGCGATCAGCGGCAGCCCGCACCAGGACGTCGCGCACGAGATCCACGACGTCGCGTTCGTCGGTGTCGAGCACCCGCAACACGGGCCGGGTTTCGACGTCTGGGTCGGTGGCGGCCTGTCGACGAACCCGATGCTCGGTCAGCGGCTGGGTGCCTGGGTGCCGCTGGAGGAGGTGCCCGAGGTCTGGCACGGCATCGTATCGATCTTCCGGGACTACGGGTACCGGCGGCTGCGGACCCGGGCCCGGCTGAAGTTCCTGGTCGCCGACTGGGGGCCGGAGAAGTTCCGCTCCGTGCTCGAGGACGACTACCTGCAGCGGCCTCTGGTTTCCGGCCCGGCTCCCGAGCTTCCGGCCGGCCGGCATGACCACGTCGGGGTGCACCGGCAGCGAAATGGCAGGTTCTACGTCGGCGCCACCCCGGTGGTCGGCCGGATCAGCGGTGCCGTGCTGAGCGGGCTGGCGTCCGCGATGGAGCGGGCAGGGTCGAACCGGCTGCGGTTCACGCCGCAGCAGAAGCTCGTCGTGCTGGACGTCGCCGCGCGCCGGGTCGCGGACCTGCTGGACGACCTGGACGACCTGGGGCTCACCGCGCGGCCGTCCGTCTTCCGCCGCGGGACCATGGCGTGCACCGGGATCGAGTTCTGCAAGCTCGCGATCACCGCCACCAAGTCGACCGGTGCGTCTCTGGTGGCCGAGCTCGAGGAGCGGCTGGCCGACGTCCCCGAGCTGTTCACCCTGGACGGGCCGTCGCTGTCGATCAACATCAACGGTTGCCCCAACTCGTGCGCCCGGGCGCAGATCGCCGACATCGGGCTCAAGGGCATCCAGGTGCCGGACCCTTCGGACCCGAACGGACCGACAGTCGAGGGCTTCCAGATCCACCTCGGCGGCGGGCTCGGCGTGCATGCCGGGTTCGGCCGCAAGCTGCGCGGGCTGAAGACGACCAGCGCCGAACTGCCGGACTACGTCGAGCGGATCGTGCGGCGCTGGCTGAAGGAGCGCTCGGACGGCGAGACCTTCGCCGCCTGGGTGCTGCGCGCGGACGACGAGGCGATCCGGTGACCGAGGCCGTGACCCCTTCCGCGGCCGGCACCCAGCCGCAGCGCGCCGTCCCCTACCACTGCCCGTTCTGCGCCGAGGAAGACCTGCGCCCGCTGCCGTCCGGCGCCGTGCCGGGTCTGCTGCGGGGAGGCTGGCACTGTCGCAGCTGCCTGCGCGTCTTCAGCCTCGACTTCCACGGCATTCACCGGTCCCCAGCCGCGGGGCCTGTTCTGGAGAGTGGTGTGTAGATGATCGGGCCATTGATCAGCAGACCGGAGGACGTCGCGGCCGCCCTGGAGACGGACCCGGTTGCATTCGCCGCACAGGCGAACTCAGTCCTCGAAGGGGCCGACCCGCTCACCGTCTTGGGCTGGGCCGGAAGGGCTTTCGGCAAGGGACTGGCCGTCACTGCGGCGATGGGGGACACCGTGCTGGCGCACCTGGCGTCCCGCGCGGTGCCCGGGGTGAACATGCTGTTCGTCGACACCGGTTATCACTTCGCCGAGACCATCGGCACGGCGGCCGCCGTCGAGGCGTCGTACCCGGTGCGGATGCTCACCATCCGGCCCAAGGAGTCACTGGCCGAGCACGAGGCCGCGCGGGGGAAGCTGTACGAGACCGACGCCGACGCCTGCTGCGCGCTGCGCAAGGTGGCGCCGCTGGACAACGCGCTGCGCGGGTACGCAGCCTGGGCGACGGGCCTGCGCCGGGACGACTCCCCCGACCGTGCCGACACCCCGACGGTTCGCTGGGACGCCAAGCGGGGCCTGCTGAAGCTCGCCCCGATCGCTGCCTGGACCGATACCGAGGTCGATGCGTACACCTCGGCGCACCCCGAGGTGTTGGCGAACCCGTTGCTGCAGATGGGGTATCGCTCGATCGGCTGCGCTCCCTGCACCCGTGCGGTGCTGCCGGGCGAGGACGCGCGAGCCGGTCGCTGGGCCGGTCGCGCCAAGTCGGAGTGCGGCATCCACCTGTAGGACGAGCCTCGCCTGCCCTTGCGACGAGCCTGCCCCTACGACGAGCCTGCCCCTACGACGAGCCTGCCCCTGCGACGAGCCTCGCCCTGCGACGAGCCCTCGCCCTGCGACGAGCGACCAGCAGCGTCGGGGAGTCGATGCGGTCATGGTTCGCGCAGGCCGCCGCGATCGGCATGGTCCCGACGGCGGCGTGGCCACAGCCGACATCGGCTACCGGGGGTCCCCGACCGGGGCGAGTCGGCACAGGGCTGTCCCCTTCACCGCGACGTCCGGACTGCAGGCGCCACCGTGTCGATGATGGGGGTAACGCGCCGACACGTCCGCTCATCGGAGAAATCGTCGGCCAGGGCGGGCAGTCCGCGGTCTCCGCTCAGAACGGAGGTGGGCCCGGGTCAGCCGGTGGCGACGTCCGGGCCGGTGCCGATCGCGGCGAACCGACGGTTGCGGGGAAGTCGGGATATTCGCGACCCCCGGGCGTGGTCCAGATCAGGGTGCCGGGTGGGTGATCCGGTCGGGTGGAGAGGCGGACGCTGAACCGAGTCTCGTGCTTGACCCTGTGGTGATGGCCGCAGAGGCTTTCGGTGTTGCACTCGCAGGTGGGACCGCCGGGGTGCGGCTCGCAATGGTCGGTGTCGGCACGGCCCGCCGGCGCTCGGCAGCCCGGGAAACGACAGAACCGGTCGCGAGCCACCAGGTGTCTGACCAAGGCCGCGGTCGGTGCGTATTCCGGCGTGTGGGTGGAGGTGCCCAGGCCGAGCAGGGTGCCGTGCCGGTCGTCGGTGACGGCGCACCGCCAGGTGCCCTGCCTGGCGACATCCCAGGCCATCCGGCGTGCCAACTCGGCTCCGACGGGCCCGTACCGATCCAGGTGACCAGGGTCTTCGGCGGCCCCCAGGACGGTGGCCAGCGACACGGTCAGGGTGACCTGGTGTTTCGGCCCGGCCCTGGACGGGCTCCGGCGGCGAGATGGTCGACTCTCCGCCGCCGCGTTCGCCCGGTCGGTCGCGCGGTCGTTCGTCTGGTCGGTGGTCTGGTCGGTGGTCTGGTCGGGGGTCTGGTCGGTGGTCTGGTCGGTGGTCCGGTCTGCGGCCGCATCCGCGGCGGCCCGCGGCCCGACGTCCAGGCTGCCGATCACGCTGTCCACGAGGGCGTCAAGTCGCCGCTGATCTGCGGTCCTCGAGTCGCCCGGGTGAGTTGCCCGGTCGGCTGTCAGGTCCAGGCAGGTGCGCAGGCGCATGCCGTCGTCGGCCGGCAGCAGCGCCCAGAGCTCGAGCATGTCGTCCGCAGCCGGGGTGAAAACCACCCGTCGCTGGGCCCTGGCCCGCCGAGCGGCCTCTGCCGCCTCTACCGGCTGCGCACGCAGCACGGCCTGCTTGATCCGCTCCCGCAGGGTCGGGACATTCACCTGGCCGGCCACGCTCAGCGCGTCTGCCTCGACGCGTGAGCGCACCGCCGGGTCCCCCACTTCGACGATTCCGAGGGCAATGGTTTCGGCCTTGCGCGGGTCGAGCGTGCCCGACTCCAGAGCGTCGAGGGTTGCAGGCAACTCGCCGGTCAGTGCCAGTGCAGTGTCCACAAGTCGCTCCGCGAGCCACCGAGAGCAGGACAGCTCCAGCGCAATCTCGTCACCAACGGCCCGATCGGTGATGTCCGCCTGCCGGCTGGCTGCGCCGACCTTCGACGTGTCGGCTGTCAGCAGAGCGTGGCGTAGACGATCCTCGGTGGGCCCGGTGCGTCGGGCATGGAGTTCGGCCACGGCACGCAACTGCTTCGCAGCTGCCCACCCGATCAGCCGTTGCGTGGCACGGATGACGGCAATGGTCTCGCCGTCGCAGGCATCAGCCAGGGACATCTGCTCGACGAGCGCGGCCAAGCGGCCGGAGGGCCCGGCGTCCAAGGGACGTGCGTGCGGCACCGGATCGAGGGCTGCGTCGGACTCGGTGGGACGTGAGGCGACGGATTCGCCGTCAGGCGATGCAGAGATAGGTGTCTCGGTGCCCGGCTTGCCGACGATCGGTGCAGCCACCGCAACTGCCGGCGCATCACCAGGTTGATCTGGAAGCGGATCCGGCGACGGTTGGGAGGGGCTGACACGAGGGGGCGGCACATGGTCGCTTTGACGCCGACGCGTAGTGCCGGAAGCAGTAGAGGCGACGTCAACGATGTGCAGGCCGCGGTACTCCACGACGACGACACGCTGCTTCGGCGCGACCCAGTGGCCGGCCACTGCCTCGAAAGCGATGTCGCACAGCGGGCGGACCGGCAGGGCGAGGTCGGCAGGCGGCTCAGGAGGTGGAGCCTGGTCGGGAGATGGAGCCGGGTCGGGAGCTGGAGCCTGGCCAGTGCGCACGAAAGCCTTGGAGGCCAGATCTGGGCCAGGGCGCATCGCATCCAGATAGCGGGCCGCGCGCTGCCCCAGCCGCGAGGCTGCAGCAGATGACCCGCTGCCGGCGCCATGCAGAGCCATGACCCCTCCAGACATTGATTCGAACACCTGTTCGAGAGTAGCATCGCTCCGCACCCCGGTACAAGAGCTGTTCCGATCGCCAAAATGCAACTGCCGCAAGCTAACTGACCATCGAACCAATGAGTGGAGATTGGCTATGTCACACCGACATCCTGAGATGCGACGCTCCAGCCCATGCGCCCTTTCGCCCAGGTCGACGTCTTCACCGTCGAGCCCGGTCTCGGCAACCCGGTCGCCGTGGTCCTGGACGCCACCGGCCTCGAGACCGAAGCCATGCAGAGATTCGCAGCCTGGACCAATCTCTCCGAGACCACCTTCGTGCTGCCGCCGACGGGGGCCGCCGACTACCGCGTGAGGATCTTCACGCCGGTCCACGAGCTGCCCTTCGCCGGCCACCCGACCATCGGCACCTGCCGCGCCCTGATCGATGCGAACGTGATCGAGCGTGCGGAGATCGTGCAGGAGTGCGCGGCGGGTCTTGTCGAGCTCACCGTGCAGGACGGCCTCATCTCGTTCACCGCTCCGGTCGCGAATGCACTGCCGGATCCGCCGGGCCTCGACGCGCTCGGGGCGGCCATCAGGATCGAGCCGCGACGGCCGATCCTGATCGACTCCGGTCCACACTGGCTGACCGCGAAGGTCACCCCGACCGAGCTGAGCGCCTTCGCTCCGGACGTCGACGCGCTCGCCGACCTGATCAGAACGAACGGCTGGGACCTCACGCTGTACGCGTACGAGGACGAGGACGAGGACGAGGCGAACGACACCGAGGCGAACGACACCGAGGCTGAGGGCACATGCACGAATGACATGCACGCCGACGGCGCAGACGGGGGCCGATCCGTAGAGGTCCGGTCGTTCTTCGTCACCGACACCCTGGTCGAGGACCCGGTCTGCGGCTCCGGAAACGTCGCCGTCGCCGCACATCGCAGAGCCTGCGAGGGCTTCCGCGGCAGTTACCGGGCGCGACAGGGCAGGCACCGCGGGCGGGACGGTCGGATCACCGTGACCGTCGGCGACCGGATCCGGGTGGGGGGCCACGCCGTCACGATCATCAGCGGAACTGCCACGATCTGACACGTGCAGCACTCGCATCCACTCACCGGCCAGACCTTCGGCCCCCCGGTCCGGCCCGGCACCGGCTGGCCCGAGGACCCGGCGGACGCCGGAACACCCGTCGCGCGCGGCGCCGCCGGCGTGCGAGACCTGGCGAACAGCAGCGCGACGCTCGCAGACGTCGAGGCGCGATCGTCGGTGTGCCGGGCCTGCCCACGCCTGGTCGCCTGGCGCGAGGAGGTGGCCGAAACCGGGCGCCGCGCCTACCACGGCCAGCCCTACTGGGCACGCCCGGTGACCGGCTGGGGGGACGACGACCCGTGGCTGCTGGTGCTCGGGCTGGCGCCCGCGGCTCACGGCGGCAACCGCACCGGGCGGATCTTCACCGGCGACCGGTCCGGCGACTGGATCTTCGCAGCGCTGCATCGGGCCGGCTGGGCGGTGCAGCCCACCAGCGAGCATGCCGGCGACGGGCAGGCGCTGCACGGCGTCCGGATCGCCGCGCCGGTCCGCTGCGCTTCGCCCGAGACGAAGATCTTCGTCGGTACGCA
>CALMAR010000003.1 GCA_937859855.1 uncultured Kineosporia sp. | reverse complement strand
CTGCTGGGACCAGCCTCCGGCTGCCGTGCGCCCCTGCACGTAGGCCGAGCCGACCTTGGACGCGCTGACCTGACCAGCGGTGACGGCGGCGACGCCGTAGCCGCCCCGGCGCAGCAGCAGGACGGCCAGATCGCGCGTGGCGAGGGCATTCCCGGTGACCAGGCTGGCGGCCTCGGCGGGGGTCAGCGCTTCACCGAGATGCTGGTCGAGGGGAGGAAAGTTGACGTGCAGGACAACGCGGGCGCCGTCCTGGGCCTGGATCTCGATCTGCTCCGGGGACGCCGAGGAGACGGCGGCCGGGCCGTGGCGCTGCTCGAATCCGGCCAGCCACCGGGCCAGCCGGTCCGCGCCGACGTCCAGCCGCCGGCTGATGGGGTGGCCGGTCACATGTTGAAGCCGAGGGCCCTCAGCTGCTCGCGGCCGTCGTCAGTGATCTTGTCCGGCCCCCACGGCGGCATCCAGACCCAGTTGATGGCGTGCCCGCGCACGAGCGGGGCCAGTGCCTCGGCGGCCTGATCCTCGATCACGTCCGTCAATGGGCACGCGGCCGAGGTGAGGGTCATGTCGATGGTGGCGACGTTGTTCTGGTCGATGGTGACGCCATAGACCAGGCCCAGATCGACCACATTGATCCCCAGCTCCGGGTCGACCACATCGCGTAGCGCCTCCTCGACGTCGGCGACGTTCGCCGGCACCGGTGTGGCGGTCTGCTCACTCATCGGGACTCTCCTCGCTGTTCCTGGCATCGGCGGCGTTCGCCTGGATCAACGCATCCTCGAACGCCGTCCATCCCAGCATGGCGCACTTCACCCGGTTCGCGTGCCGGCCGACGCCCGCGAACGCCACGCCGTCTCCTAGCAGGTCATCGTCGGGCTGGCCGGATCCCTGCGCCCGGATCATCTCCCGGAACGCCTGCACGACGTGCAGGGCCTCCGCGGCCGGGCGGCCCGCCACCAGGTCGTGCAGCACCGACGTTGACGCCTGGCTGATCGAGCACCCCTCACCGGCCCAGGACAGATCCTCGATCCGGTCACCGGACACGGCGATGCGCACGGTCACTTCGTCGCCGCAGAGCGGGTTGTACTGGTGACTGTCCCCGGTGTGCGCCCCGGGGCGGGGTGAGCGCAGACCCGCGCCGTGCTTCTCCCGGGCATGGTCGAGGATGACCTGCTGATACAGAGTCTCCAAAGCGGACACGGTCAGCTCAGCCCGAAGAAGGCGCGCACGCCGCGCAGCGACTCGCCGAGCGCGGCCACGTCGTCGTCGGTGGTGTAGAGATGAGCGCTGGCCCGGGTCGTGGCGGTGATGCCGAACCGCTGGTGCACCGGCTGGGCGCAGTGATGACCGACCCGCACGGCGATGCCGTCGGCGTCCAGCACCTGGCCGACGTCATGCGGGTGCACCCCCTCCACGGTGAAGGCCAGGTTGGCGATCCGGCTGGTGGCAGTGGGCGGGCCGATGATCCGGACGGCGGGGACAGAACCGATCGTGTCCAGCAGCAGGCTGGCCAGCTCGTGCTCGCGGGCCGCGATCCGCTCCATTCCGATGGCGGACAGATAGCCGGTCGCGGCCTGCAGGGCGACGGCTTGGCTGACCGGCTGGGTACCGGCCTCGAATCGCTGCGGCGGCTCGCGGAAGGTCGCGGCCTGCATCGTCACTCGTTCGACCATCGACCCGCCGGTCAGCACCGGCGGCAACTGGGCCAGCAGTTCCGGCTTGGCCACCAGGCAGCCGATGCCGGTCGGGCCGAGCATCTTGTGCCCTGAGAACACGGCGGCGTCCACATCCAGGTCGGCCAGGTTCACCGGAAGGTGCGGCACCGACTGACAGGCATCCAGCACGGCCAGCGCACCGGCCGCATGGGCAAGCGCGGCTAGCTCGTGCACCGGGGTGATCGTGCCCAGGACGTTCGACGCATGCGCGAACGCGACCACCCGGGTCCGGCGGCTGACCAGCTCACCGAGGTTGCTCAGATCGAGCCGGCCCTCATCGTCCACGCCGATCCACCTGAGCGTGGCACCGGTCCGGGCGCAGGCCCGCTGCCAGGGAATCAGGTTGGCGTGGTGTTCCAGCTCGGTGACCAGAACCTCGTCGCCGGGCCGGAGGGCAAGCTCACCGGCCGGGTCGCTGAGCGCGGAGGCAAGCAGGTTGAGACCCTCGGTCGCATTCTTGGTCCAGACCAGCGCCTGGGCAGGCATACCGACGAAACCGGCCACCGCGGCCCGGGCGGCTTCGTAGGCCTCGGTCGCCTCCTCAGCCAGCGTGTGGGCGCCGCGGTGCACGGCCGCGTAGGAGGTCTCGGCGAACCGCCGTTCGGCGTCCAGCACCGGCACCGGACGCTGTGAGGTAGCGCCAGAGTCCAGGTACACCAGCGGTTTTCCGCCCGGCAGGACGCGCTGCAGGATCGGGAAGTCCGCCCGGATCCGGGCCACCTCGGCCCCGCTCAGCGCCACCGGCGGTATCGGCGTGACCGCCGGGGCCGGCGCCTTGACCGTGTCTGCGATGGACGTCAACGCCGGTCCTCAGGCTCCGGCCGCAGCCGCGGTGAACTGGTCATAACCCTCGGATTCGAGCCGATCGGCCAGCTCAGGGCCGCCTTCGGTGACGATCCGGCCGCCGACGAACACGTGCACGAAGTCGGGCCTGATGTAGCGCAGGATCCGGGTGGAGTGGGTGATCAGCAAGACGCCGGTATCC
>CALMAR010000002.1 GCA_937859855.1 uncultured Kineosporia sp. | reverse complement strand
GTCCCGTTCGGGGTGATGTCGAAGGTGATCACCTGGATGGCGCCGCCGTTGCGGGGATCGGTGAAGCCCAGGTTCACCTTGCTCGACAGGGCACCGGTGATCGGATCGACTGCGGCCAGGGCCGTTCTCGGCGTCGTCCCGGCGACCAGGAAGTTGCCTCCCACATAGAGCAGGCCGCCGCGCAGTACGACCTTCTTGATCTGACCGTCGAAGCCCGGGGAGACGAAATTGGGGTCGGTGACACCGGTGGTGGCGTTGATCCGGGCCAGCCGCTTGGTCCGGGCGGCACCGTTCACGTTGTCGAACTGGCCAGCGATGTAAGCGGTTTGGCCGTCTGCGGAGGGCTCGATCGAATACACCGTCGAGGCCACCGCGGGAGCGAAGGAGCTGACGATCTGACCAGTGGCCGAGTAGTAGGCGAACAGGTTGGACCGGGCCAGGACCGGCCCGCCCAAGGCGTCTTGAACCTGGGTGAAGGTCCCGCCCACCAGCGTGATGTTGCCGACCTCGGCCACCGACCGGACGTCACCGTCCAATACGTTCGGGGTGAAATTGACCGGATCCGGGTTAGTTGTGACGGTCAGGTTGTACGGCGGAACGGCGCCGGCCGGAACGGCACCGAGCAGCGTGCCGCCCAGCGCGAGGATGGCGGCCGCGGCCACCCCAAGACGTACGCGCATCGCTATCTGAGACCTCTCCGATGGGCGCCGCGCACCGATGAGCACCGATGCTCGCGACAGCAAAATCAACAACTTCTCCGCGACGGCACCGATCCGGTCGAGCCAGTACCCGGAAGCGGCGAGTGATGGATCAATCGGCCTATCGGGCATCGGTGTTACACCCATTGTGATCATACTTTCCGCAGGACGTCAGGCATTGGCCGATGATTGCTGTGGGTAGCCCACAGAGCCCTCCCTTTTCGGCAGAAGCCACCCGGGCCGGGAATCCAGCGGCTACCCTGGGTCAGCGGGGAGCAATGGCGCACGCCAAGCGCAGATCAGCGGGTTCAAGCTGACCCTGGCGAGTAGTGCACCGCAGCGGTCGATCTGCCGAGACAACCAGCAGGTCCGGCGACAGGCCGGACAGCCGGGATGAGCGGTCAAGAAGGGGTACGGACAGACTCACGTGGCGAACACCTTTGCGGGCGGTTCTGCGGCTGGCGCGCAACGGGGTCGGGTCAACCTGCCCGCACCAGGCTTCGCGCCCCGGACAGCGTCGCCGGCCATCTCGCCGGATCGAAGGGGCCGACCGGCCGGGAGAGATCATCCGGATGAGCGATCAGGTGATCAGCCAGGGCCGCTGGGGCTGACCCGGACGCGGGGTCGCTGGCGTTTTGGTCCCGACTGGCCGCTGCTGGCTCTGATCGTTCCGTTCCCGGTCTGGTGGCTGCTCGGGCTCTCTCAGATTCTGGTCCTGGTGCTGGCCATTCCGATGGCGCTGCAGCTGATCAGCCGCCGCAGCATCGTGGTGCCCCGGGGCTTCGGCTGGTGGATCATCTTCATCGTCTGGGTGCTGACAAGCTTCGGGACGATCTTCGCCGACGCCCCGGCAGCCGTCCCGGGGGGCGCCTGGACCCGGATTCCGGTGTTCATGTTCCGGCTGGCCTGGTACGCCTCGATCACGATCGTCCTGCTCTGGGTGGGGAACCTGGACGAAAAGTCGCTGCCCACCCAGCGGGTGGTTCGGCTGATCGGCCTGCTCTTCATCTATACCGCCCTGGGCGGAATTCTCGGGCTCATCGCACCGCATCTAGAGCTGAAATCTCTGATGCAGTTGATCTTGCCCAAGGGCCTGAGTTCGGTGGACTTCGTCAAGTCGATGATCCAGCCCAAGACGGCCGACATTCAGAGCGTGCTCGGTCCAGACCTGGCCCGGCCCACTGCCCCTTTCTCGTACGCCAACACCTGGGGCAGCGTGATCGGCATCACCCTGCCCTACTTCCTGATCGCCTGGCTGGGTCCCACTGCGCGCTGGCGGCGGCGGGTGGCACCCTTCCTGCTGGTACTGGCGGCAGTGCCAGTGGTCTACTCCCTCAATCGCGGACTGTGGATCTGCCTGGCCCTGGGCGGCATCACCCTGGCCGTGCAGCTGGCGTTCTCCGGAAAGGTCTGGGCGCTGGTCGCCCTCGGGGCCACGTTCCTGCTGATCGCTGGTCTGATCGCTGCCTCCCCGCTGGGCGATCTGCTGGTGGAGCGGATCCACCATGGCCACAGCAACGGGCGGCGCTCTCAACTGCTCGTCGAAACGGTCAAGAACGCCACCGACGGCTCCCCGGTGATCGGGTTCGGCGGTACTCGTAAGGTGCAGGGCAGCTTCGACTCGATCGCGGGTGGATCGACTCCGGACTGTCACGCCTGCGGTGTGCCACCGCTGGGGACTCAGGGCCACATCTGGCTGGTCATCTTCAGCCAGGGACTGGTCGGGGCTGGGATCTACCTGATGTTCTACATCACGCAGTTCGCCAAGTACTGGCGTAGCCGAACCACTCTTCAAGCAGCCGGAACCATCGTGCTGATCTTCTTCTTCGTCCAGCTGTTCGTGTATGACTTGCTCGGGTTGCCGCTCTACTTGATCTCCATCTCCATGGCTCTGATGTGGCGCGAGCGCTGGCGTTCAGAAGCACGCGAGGCACTCGCGTGACCAGTGATAAGACCGCCATGCGGCAGGAGCAGACCCGGGCCGCCCTGTTCGCGGCTGGCCGCCTGTGCTGGCCACCGCCGGCCCAGGTCGAGCCGAGCGGCCGGGGTCAAGGTGTTGCGGCAGGCCGCTCGAAGATCGGCGAGTTCCTGGTCATCCCCTCCGTCCAGCACCCCCGGCTGCTCGTGCCGGCCGGTGCGCCGGCCGCCGCGGCCGAATCGGTCCGGCGATTCAGCCAGGCGTTGAGTTTGTCCGAGCGCGTGCTGCGCATCGGCGTGGCCGGCGCCCTGCGCAGTGGCCTGCTCGACCGGATCACCGCCGACCGGATACGGATCACGGTCGAGGAGGATCGGCCCGAGCAGGCGGCATCCCTGCAGACCTGGGCGAGCGAGATCCTGAACCGGCCAGTGGTACTCAGCCTGGGCGTCGGAACCCCGCGGGCGAACCGGAAGCCCGTGCTGCAGGCCATCTCTCGCGCCGGCGAGGCGCTCGCGTTCATCAAGATTGGCGACAACGGGCTGACCCGTCAGCTGTTGCGAGACGAGGCCCGGGCCCTGGAGCGGCTGGCCGGGCAGTCACCTCAGGGTTTGGTCGTTCCCCGGTTGATCCATCTGGGTGACTGGAACGGGTTGACGATCATGGTCCAATCGGCACTTGCCACTCCGGCGGTGCTCACCCATCGCCGGCGAACCATCCCCCATCAAGCGATGCGCAGCCTGACCGAAGCCTTCGATCTGGGCCGGCTACCGCTGAACCAGTCGCCGTCCTGGCAGCTGATCAGCACGAGCCTCCCGGTGCCTGGTGACGAGGTGCGGAACAAGCTGTTCACCCGGGTGGCCCAAGCGATTGGCACCACGCTCGGCGACATCCGGCTCAGGCACGGCAGCTGGCACGGCGATTGGACGGCATGGAACATGGCCTGGACCGGGAAGACCATCCGGATCTGGGACTGGGAGCGGTTCGCCGAGGGCGTGCCGGTGGGCTTCGATCCATTGCACTATGCCCTGAACGGCCACATCTTCTGGATGACCTGGAAGCAGGCGCTGGACGCCCTGCGTGCACAGGCCCCGGCGGTGCTGCGCCCGTCCGGAATCGCCCCGAGCGAGACCGTCCCGTTGCTGAACTGGTACCTGCTGGAACTGGCCCGTCGCTACCTGCAGTCCGCCGCTTCAGCTGCCGGTGAGCCATTGCGGGCGAAGGCTGACGACCTGCTGCACCATCTGGCCGCGGCCACACTTCCCGGTGAGGCCCAGGAGACTCTGCCGGACTGGAGGACCACGTGAACCTGCGCGACCTGCGGACATCGGCCCCGGGCAGCCTGAAGGTGGCCGGGCGCCACGCCGCGCTCATGCTCGGGCGCTCGACCTCGGGCCTGCGGATGTTGCCGGACTTCATCTTGGCTGGAGCCTCCCGAAGCGGAACGACGTCCCTGCACCGGGCACTGATCACCCATCCGGCGGTCGTTGCTCCGGTTCTGAACAAGGGGGTTCACTATTTCGACGTCGGTTACACCCACGACGTCTCCTGGTACCGCGGGCACTTTCCGATCCGGAGGATCGCGGAACTCCGGGCGAGAAGCGCACCCCCTCTGGCGTTCGAGTCCAGTGGCTACTACATGCATCACCCGGTCGCACCGGACCGGATCGCCGCCGCCATCCCCAGTGTCAAGATCATTGTGATGATCCGGGACCCGGTCGAGCGAGCCTTCTCGGCCTACAAGCATGAATCGGCCCGGGGTTTCGAGGACGCCGGATCGTTCGAGCAGGCGCTCGAACTGGAAGCCGGCCGGCTCGAGGGCGAAGTCGAACGACTGCGCTCGGACCCCCGCTACATCAGCCTCAGCCACCGGCATCAGTCCTACGCTGATCGCGGCCGGTACGCCGGCCAGATCCGCCATCTGTTCGAGCTTTTCGGGCGCGACCGGGTCCACGTGCTGTTCAGCGAAGACTTCTTCGCCACCCCCGAATCCGAATACGAGAAGGTGCTGACCTTCCTCGGACTGCCGATCGTTCATGCGCCGGCCTACGAGCAGCACAACGCCCGGCGCAGCTCCAGGATGAACGAGTACACCCGGACGAAGCTGACCGAACACTTCGATCCGTTCGATCAGGACCTGGCGGATCTGCTGGGCACGACTGCGGCGTGGCGCCGATGAGCGTCCTCATACCGCCCCGGCACCGGGCTCCGCAGAGCCTGGTTCGCCCACGGGTGCACGAGCCCTGGCTCTGGCGTCAGCAGCGGCTGGCCGCGCTGAACAAGCAGCGCTCCGAGGCGGTGCCACTGCGCAACCACGTCCAGTTCATCCACCGCTACCGGTGGTGGGTGGCGGTATCGCTGGTGCTGGGCCTGGCCATCGGTGTGCTCGCCGATCACCTGCACAAGCCGACCTGGGTGTCTGGCGCGACCGTGCTGGCCCCGGCCGTTGCTCTCGATCCACAGACAACGCCGGACAAGACCATCCGCCCACGTAGGGCCGTCACGATCGACACCGAAGCGGCGATCATGACCAGCTACCTGGTGCTGCCCCGCGCAGTGGCTGGAACCGGGCTGACGCCCGGCTACCTGTCCCACGAGGTGTCGGTCATAGCGGCCCCGCACAGCCGGGTGATCAAGATCCAAGTCCAGGACAAGGATCCAGCCAGGGCCGAACTCCTGGTCACCAACCTGGCCGATGCCTATCTTGACGCCCGGCGGCAACTGCTCACCAATCGCCGCAGCGAGCAGGTAGCCGCGGTTCAGCGTGAAATCGCGGCGCTGAGCCGAGAGGCCAAGGACGTCAAGATCGGCACACTTGGCAGCCGATCAGCCAGCACGGCGTCGATCGGCTTCCGGATGGGCCAGCTCCGCGGCTCCCTGGTTGATCTCCAGTCCCAAGAGGTACTCGCTGGCGAGTTGCTGCGTTCAGCCACCGAAGCCCGCAAGGTCCCCAAGCAGCCAGAGGTTCGGGTGCTCTCCTGGGCGATGATCTTCGTTCTGCTGGGCGCGGCCCTGATCACCTGGCGGGAACACCGCCCGCCCGCCCCCCGCGACGTCGATGCGATCACCCGCATCCCGATGGCCAGCGACCTGCCGGTGGCCGTGCTGGAGGCCAGCCGGGCGGTCGACGACAGCCACGGCGGCTGGGTCCGGATCTCCGACGCGATTGGCCCGAAACCGGCCACCACCCTGATCGTCAGCCTTGACAGCGAGCGCGTGGACCACGCCGTTGATGCGCTCTCCCTGGCGTTGCGCCGGCGCGGCTACGTGGTGAGCCCAATGATCGACACCGATCAGGAAAGCCCGGCCCCCAACGGCGCAACCGCGATCATGCTCCGGACGCGCACCGGTGGGCAGCATCTGGTCGGGGCCGGACCTCAGCTGAAGGACCTGGACCACAGCCTGTCAACCACACAGGCCGATGGTGTGGTGCTGATGTTCGCCCCAGGATCGGTTCCGCAGCGCGACATCGACATCGCCATCGAGCGAGTTGTGCGGTTCGGCGTCCCGGTGATGGGTGTGATCCTCGACCAAGCCCATACCCGCCGCCGGATTCACCTCCGGTGGGCAAGGTGGCCGAGATTCATGACCAGAGGGGCGGATCGGTGAAGGAGGCGGCATGGCCCGCAGTGAGCCTGATGCTGACCACCCGCGACGACACAGAACTGCTCCACCGCCGATCCGCCGAGGAGACCCGATGAGCACGTCCCATGTCGCAACACCGGTCACCGGCGGACCCGCGGTTCCGGCCGGCAACCCGGACGTCGCCGTCGTCATCGCCACCCACAATCGGCCCGAACTGCTCCGGTCGGCGATCAAGGCTGTGATCACCCAGACCTATCCGGGGTCCATTGAGGCCGTCGTGGTCTTCGACCGCTCCAGGCCCGACCGCACCCTCGAGCTCTCCGAGCCCGGGCGGGTCGTCCGGGTCATCACCAACACTCGATCGCCAGGCCTGGCCGGCGCCCGCAACACGGGGTGCTTGTCGACTGATGCGGCCTATCTGGCTTTCTGCGACGACGATGACGAATGGCTGCCGGACAAGCTGACCCATCAGATCGCCGCCTTGCGCGACGCTCCCGCGCGGACCTGCGTGACCGGGATCATCGTGGACTACCAGGGCAGCCGCACACCACGGGTTCCGCGCGCTGCGGACTTCACCCTGGCCACTGTGATGCGCAACCGCACGATGGAGGCCCATCCCTCGACCGTCCTGGTGCACCGGCAGTCGCTGCTGGACGAGATCGGACTGATCGATGAGAACATTCCCGGCAGTTACGGGGAAGACTTCGACTGGATGCTCAGGGCGTTGCAGGCTGGTCCGGTCCGGGTCGTCGAAGAGCCACTGGTCACGGTTCGGTGGGGCCAATCACTGTTCTCCCAGAAGTGGCAGGTGATCTCCGACGCGATCGACTACGTGCTGGACAAGCACGATGTACTGCATCGCGACCCACGCGCGGTAGCCCGGCTCTACGGGCGCCGGGCGTTCGCCAATGCCGCCCTGGGCAACCGGGCCGAAGCCCTCCGGACGGCCTGGCGCACGATCCGGCTGTCGCCAGCCGAGCGCCGGACATACCTGGCCGTCGCGGTGGCTCTGCGGCTGGTCTCCGCCGAGCGGCTGATGAGGCTGGCACACCGGCGCGGGCACGGGATCTGAGCCGATGACGTCCACCTCGCTCCAGCGCGGCGTCCCCGGCCAGCCACCCGGACGCACCGTCGGGATCATGTCGATGCAGAGGATTTTCAATTACGGATCCTCGCTCCAGGGCTATGCCCTACGGCGCATGCTCGAGGGCCTCGCTGGCGACATCAGAGTCAGCTTTGTCGACTACCGACCTGGAGACATCCTGGTCAAGACCGAGGGAACGGCCGGCCCGGTCGCGCCCTGGCGACGGGCCCTGGCCAAGGTCCAGGAGTACAACGCGGTCGACGCGCCACTGGCCCACAAACTCCGGTTCTTCAACCACAAGCGAACCTACGGGGCCCGGAACTTCCCACTGATCGGCCTGACCGCGGAATCCAACTACGACCAGGACCTGGACGTGCTGGTGATCGGGAGCGACGAGGTCTTCAACTGCGTGCAGTCCAACACCAACGTCGGGTACGCGCGGGACCTGTTCGGGCACAACTCCCCGGCCCGCAAGACGGTCTCCTATGCGGCCTCGTTCGGAAACACCACGCTGGCGGGCATCGATAAATTCGGCATCCGGGACGATCTGGCCGAGGACCTGAGCCGGTTCGAGGCAATATCGGTCCGGGACCGCAACTCCGCGGAGATCGTCGCGGCGCTCACTGGCCGCGCACCGGAGTTGCATGTCGACCCAGCCCTGGCTTATGACCTGATGGGACTGGAGACCCGGATCCCATCAGAGCGCCCACATCCAGGCAAGTACCTCATCGTCTATGGGTACTCGGGGCGCCTCAGCCACGACGAGAACGAGATCCTGCGGCGGTACGCGCGCAGCATCGGCGCCGAGATCCTCTGCTTCGGCGGCGTCCAGGAGTGCTGCGACCGGTTCGTCGACTGCTCCCCGTTCGAACTGCTGGCCTACTTCCGGGATGCGGCAGCCGTCGTCACCGACACCTTCCACGGCACGATCTTCGCCATCATCAACCAGCGGCCATTCGCCACTATCGTCCGATCCAGCGCCGGACATGGATATGGCAACGAGCAGAAGCTCGGTTTCCTGCTTGAGACGTTCGGGCTGACCTCACAGCGGCTGACAGACTTGTCCCGCGTCGAGGAGGTCCTCGTCACCCCGGTCGATCACGAGGCCATTGGCCGGAGGGTGGCGTTGGAGCGGGCCCGGGCTCTGAGCTATCTCGAGAACGTGGTCCGGTAGGAGGCGCGATGAAGCTGAACACGTCCCGGCCGAAGCAGTCGGTCAAGAAGCTGCTGCAGAAGCTGCGCCTGCGATACCTGGCCCACCAGGACATCAGCCGCTTCTCCCGGACAGCGTCTTTCTCGATCTTCGACGATGGTTATGAGCAGATCGTTTCCCGGATCATGTACAACGTGCACTCACTGGAGAAGGGCTTGTCCCGCAACCGGGACATGCGCCTGGGGTTCGGACGTGAGCGGCTGGCCCACCTGAATGACGCCCTGGTCGTATTCCGGATGAAGGGTTTCGATCGGTCCTCCTTCGCCTACGTGCAGGGCGTTTCGGTGATCCAGCGGTACAAGGAGTTGCACGCCAAGGAACAGTTCGACGTCGGCTTCCTGGCGGAGATCATCGACGAGGAGTTCCTGAGCCCAGCCGAAACCTTCAGCATGGCAGGCACAAAAGTCGTGCAGCGGTCAGACAAGCAGCGCAACGCAGAGAAGAACTTCTACGAGCTGTCGCAGGGGCGCAGCAGCGTGCGCGAGTTCTCCGGTCAGCCCATCGACCACGCCAAGATTGAGAATGCGTTGCGCAACGCCGCGAAGACGCCGTCGGTGTGCAACCGGCAGGGGTGGAAGGTCTACTGGGTGGAGGACAAGGAACTGGCCCGCAAGGTACTCAAGCACCAGCGCGGGTTCGGGTATCCCCAGATGCCAGAGGTCCTGCTGGTGATCGCAGTCTCGAACAACACCTTTCTCAGCCCGGTCGAGCGCAACGAGGCCTTCGTCGACGGCGGCCTGTTCGCCATGTCGGTGATGTACGGCCTCGAGCACGAGGGGCTGGCCGCCGTGCCGCTCAACGCGATGATGTACTACAAGGACCAGAAGGCGGTCCGCGCGCTCCTCGACGTCGATGACTCAGAGATGATCGTCATGTTCATGGCCGTCGGGGACTTTCTGGACGAGAGCGTGGTGCCGATCTCGGACCGCAAGACCATGATCGAGTTCGTCAAGCGGCGCGGGCCGCAGATCAGTGACCTCGGCTGACTGGCCCGGCGTCTGCGTGGTAGTGGCCACCCGCAACCGCAGGGAATTGCTGGCCAAGACCCTGACCGCGATCGAGCACCAGGACTATCCCGGCGTCGTGGGCACGATCGTGGTTCACGATCAGTCGGAACCTGATCCGGGGCTGGTGGCCGAAGATGCTCGGCGACCGGTCCAGATCACCACCAACAGCCGCACCCCGGGGCTGGCAGGGGCGCGGAACACCGGAATCCTGTTGAGCCGGGCGCCGATCATCGCCTTCTGCGATGACGACGACACCTGGATTCCGACCAAGCTGACCCGCCAGGTCCGCCAGCTTGAATCCGACCGAGCTGATGTCGGCGTCTCCGGCTGCACCATCCTCTACTCCGGCCGGGAGATCGAGCGAATACCCCGCCCCGATGAGCTGACCATCTCCGAACTGAGCCAGCGCCGTGTCACCGCAGCGCACTCATCGACCCTGATCGCCCGCCGGACAGCCATTCTCGATTCGATCGGGCTGATAGACGAGCAGATTCCAGGCAGCTATGCCGAGGATTACGACTGGATCCTGCGGGCGGCCGGGCAAGGACGGATCAGCGTGCTGGAAGCGTCGACGGTGCGGGTGTTGTGGGGGCAGGCCCACTCCTATTACATGGCCCAATGGGCCGTCGTCATCGAGGCGTTCGACTACCTGCTGGCCAAGCATCCGGTGCTGTCCCGCAATCCGAAGGGGCTGGCCTGGGTATATGGTCGCCAGGCTTTCGGCTACGCCGCGATGAATCAGCGGCGGAAGGCCATGCGCTGGGCGCTGAGATCGATCCGGCTGAACTGGCGGGAGCAGCGCTCCTACCTGGCGCTGGCGGTGGCCAGCGGCCTAGTGAGCGCACCCAGGCTGCAAGCACTGGCCCACTCCCGAGGCAGGGGCCTCTAGGCAGCGGTGGAACGGCGGAGCCAGGAGCGCTGGCGGCGGATCTCCCGCTGTTCAATCACCAACTCGTCGACCAGTTTGCCCAGCCGGAGCGCGGATTCAGCCGGATCAGCCATCCGCCTGGCACCCTCGGCCACTAGCAACGGCTCGCGCACAGCGTCGTCCACCGCTTGCAGCAGCGACTCGCGATCCTGCACCAGCCGGATCAGCCCACGCTGCGCCATTACCCGGGCGAATCGCTGCTGATGGTCGTCGACGTGCTCGCCCAGTGACACGGTACGAGCGAGCACGATCGGCACCAAGCCTCGCCGGAGTGTCTCCACGATCGTGGACGGCCCACCGTGGCATATCACCACGGAGGCCTCCCTCAACAGCCGATCCAGTTCGGCGCGGGGCAGGAAGTCGCGCGCCTGGGCCAGCCTCGGCGCGAAAGTGCGCCCGTGCTGAGTGATCATTCTTACCGGTGCCTCGGGACGGCTGCGCACCCAGTCGTCGGTCCAGGAGATCAGGCGGCCAAATGGGTGATGGTCGGTTCCAGCCATCACTAGCACCAAGATCGGCTCCGGAGGAGTCAAGGGGTCGCTCGCTACCGCCGACATCACAGCAGTGGACCGATCACATGTGCTCCGGGGTAGTGCTCCAGCTGCTCTTCCCACTGCACGCACGACAGCGTGCTCAGCGGGCGGCACAACCGGCCGGTCAGGGTGGCGCTGTCGATCCGGTCGTACACCTCCACATACACCGTCGGGATCCGCAACGCCCTGGCTACCAGGAAGAACGGCAGTGCCACTCCGGCGCCGGTCGAGACCACTACATCGGGCCGCTCGTGGCGAAGCACCTTGACGGCCAGGCCGAGGTTGCGGACCGCGTTCTTCAGATTCCGGGTGGTCGGGTGATGGACCCACCAGACCTTCTCCCCGCTCAGGTTGGACTCGGCGTCCGGAGTGCGGAAGGTGGCCCACCAGCGCTCGTGACCCTGCCACCAAGCTCTCATGGTCAGCATCTGCGCCAGATGTCCTCCGCTCGAGCAGACCATGAGAATCCCAGCCATGACTCGACGTTAATGGATGAGCCCGCCGACGCGGATGGATTCGCCAATGTTGACCACGGAGAGACACCGAGTAGACGTATCCTCCTGGGAGGGAGTCTCGTCCTTACTACCAGTAGTTTCCGGACGAACACATTCAGGAACATTTTGGGAAGGGGCACATCCGGCCTCTCACCCGCATCGGGATAAACCGTAGCGCGCTGGCGGAAGCGCGTAACAGTGATCCCGAATCGCCGATGGTTCAGAAGCACCACGGTGAGTTAATGCCTGGCCCATGAGGTCTCATGACCAGGTGAAGAAGTCCTTGAGGAAGGCGGAGCGTGAGCACCCAGCCGAGCGAGACCCAGTTCCGTCCTGCAGTGCTCCGCGACGCCCTGCGTCACCACGTCCTGCTCATCCTGATTCTGGTGATCCTGTTCGGCGCCGCGGGCGCAGCGGCGGGCCTGCTGCTCCCCGGTCCTCGTCAGGCCACCGCCGTGGTGCTGGTCAATCCGCTCTACGGGAACCCCTTCTCCACCGACAGCCAGGGCGATCAGCTGAGCAATCTCTCCACTGAAGCCCAGCTGGTGGCCACTGATGCTGTGGCTGGGATCGCGCAAAAGAAGCTCACCGGCGACGTCGCCATCTCCAACCTGGTGCGGTCCGTGCGTGGAGCGGTCACCGAGAACACGCAGGTTCTCAAGATCACTTACACGGCCAAGTCGGCCAAAGCGGCGCACGACCGCGCTCAAGCCTTTGCCGAGGCGTATCTGACCTACCGCCAGGATCGGGCCAAGGCTCTGGTCGCTGGTCAGGTCGCTCTGCTTCAACAGCAGCAGACCACGTTCAAGGCTCAGCAGTCCAAGGCCAACGCGGATGCAGCCAGGGCCAAGGACGGTTCGGCTGCCCGATCCCTGGCTACCGAGCAGGTCAAGACCTACTCGGCGCAGCTGACCCAGCTGACTTCCGAGATCGCTCAGGAGCAGGCGATTCCGACCGACCCGGGCCAGGTGATCTCACCGGCCAGCACACCGGATGATGTCAAGATTTCTTCGGCGATCTTGTACGGCCTGATCGGCGTGATCGCCGGACTGGTGCTGGGCATCCTTGCCGCCATTACCCGGGAGCGTCTGGACGACCGGATCCGCGATACCTCCGACTTTGACCGGTTGTCGGTCACGTCGCTGGGCCAGATGGCCCTGCCGAGCGCCTGGTCGCCCAGTCTGAGTGAGGTCACCGAGGACCACCGCCGGGTGCGCACGGCCCTGCTGACCATGCTTCCCTCGGTCCCGGCCACAATCGTAATCGGCCGGCCTGATTCTTCCGGGGTGGCCCCGACCATCGTCGGCCCCATCGCACTGGCGCTGGCCCGGTCAGGCGTACGGGTCTGCGTGGTGGATTCCGCAGTGACCGACTGGCTGGGACAGGAACTGGTCCCGAACACCAACCAGGGCCTGGCCAGTGTCTTGCTGCAGGATGTGCCGGTCGAGTCCACCCTGCGCCAGCCGGTGCCCGGACTGGGCGTGGTCCCTCGCGGTCGATGGAACAGCGAGGCCGCTGACCAGCTCGGCAACGTCCGGATGCGCCGGGCCATCGCCCAGTTGCGCAAGTACTTCGACATCGTAATCATTTCGACTCCAAGCATGCAGAACGCCGATGGGCAAGTTCTGTCCCGGATGGCGGACGGTGTGGTGCTCGAGTCGAGCGTGATGAACACGACCAACGGCGATCTGCTTCGAACCGTGGAGCAGCTCGATCGGGCTCACGTCCCGGTTCTGGGCAGCGTCCTGGTCTCGCGCGGACCATCCCGCCGGCTGCGGCGCCGGCGCTCGGCCGCATCAGCTACCTCGCAGCCCGCCCAGGCGCCGGCGTTCGAGAGCAAGCCGGTGCAGCGCGAATCTCCGCCCACAGTGGCCAATCAACTCGGCCCTCGATCGGCACCGGCCTCACCGTCGGCCGCCATCCCGGCCTCACAGCTCAGCCCACGGCCAGAGGCTCAGTCTCAGGGTGTCGCCGCCAACGGAAGCAACGGAACAAACGGTCATCAGGTGGAAGATCTTCTGCCGGGATCCGGTTCCGTGCAGCGGTGACGCCAGGACGGCATCTGCACTCCAGCGCCAGGCCTCTGCCCGTCACCGAACCGCCGCCCTCGGCAACGCCGGGGCCGGGATCATCGGGCTACGAGTCGCCCGGGGCGGTGCCTGCCGGGGCGAACTCCGACCAGCAATTGGCCAAGATCGCCCGGGGTGGTGCGGTCAATCTGGCCGGCAGCCTGATCTCCGGTGTCTCGGGCTTCGTTCTCACCGTGGTGGTCACCCACGGGTGGAGCCCGCAGACAGCTGGTGTGCTGTTCTCCGCAACCTCACTGTTTCTGATCCTGACCGCAACGGCCCGCCTGGGCACCGACACCGGTCTGGCCCGCTTCGTTCTTCGATATGAAGCAACTGGTCACGGACGTGATATCCCCCGTGTGCTGAACGTCGCGCTGCGACCAGTGCTGGTGATTTCCCTCCTGATGGGTGCCGCTCTGGCGGGAGGGGCGGGCGAGGTCCGCCAGTGGGTCGGCCTGCCGGCGGAGGCCACATCGGTGCTGTTCGTGCTCGGGCTGGTGCTACCGCTCACCGTGATCAGCGACACGACGCTCGCAGCCAGCCAGGCCTTCGGCAAGATGCGGCCGACCGTGCTGGTCGACCGGATCCTGCGTAGCGGCGCACAGCCCCTGACCATCGCCGTGGCGGCGGTCCTCGGCGCGGGCATCACCGGATTGGCCATCGCCTGGGCGGCGCCCTATGTCCTGGCCGCATGCATCGCCCCGCTCCTGTTGATTCGTTCAGTTAACCGGCGCAGAAAGCGTCTACCCGGCCAGCCGCGCCGCCCTGTCGCCGAGATCCGCCGCGAGTTCTGGAGCTACACCTGGTTCCGGGCGGTGGCGCGGATCTTCCAGGTGGCCCTGCAGCGCGTGGACATCATCATGGTCGCCGCCCTGCGCTCCCCGGCCGAGGCGGCGCTCTACACCGCCGCGACCCGGTTCGTGATCCTGGGCCAGCTGGGCGTGGCCGCGATTCAGCAGGTGTTGCAACCTCGCCTGTCCGAGCTGATGGCCCTCGACGACCGGAGCGCCGTACACCGCGTCTTCTCCACCTCGACCGCCTGGATCATGGCTCTTTCCTGGCCGATCTATCTCACCGCGATCGTGGCCGCGCCGCTGTACCTGAAGCTGTTCGGCGATCGCTATCACGACCGCGGCGAACTGGTCGTGGTGCTCATGGGTTTCGGCATGTTGCTGGCCGTCGCGGCCGGTCCGGTCGACGTCGTGCTGTTGATGGCCGGGCGAAGCTCGCTCAGCCTGCTGGACAATGCCGTGGCCCTGATTGTGGACGTCGGCCTCAATCTGTTCTTGATCCCGGCTTACGGAATCAATGGGGCGGCAGCATCCTGGGCGATCTCGCTCGGTGTCCGGAACCTGCTGCCGTTCTTCCAAGTTCGCAGCCAGCTCGGGCTGACCGGTCTGAGCTGGGCCACTGCAGTGGTGACCGGTGCCACCATCTTCTGCTTCTGCACGCCGATGTTGGTGTTGCGCGCCACGGCAGGCCTTCGGGTGATTCCTGCATTGCTGGTGCTGGGGCTGGAGACACTGATGTACGCCGGCCTGCTCTGGCGCACCCGCGACGTACTCCAGCTGGGAGTACTCGGTCAGGCTCTACGTCAACGGGGACGCCGCTGAAATAGCGGCCTGGCTGATCAGATGGTCTTGCGCTGTTCCTGTTCGAAGGGCCAGATGATCAGCGCGTGAGCGGATAACCATAGGCGACCAGGAGCGGGGCTGTGAGGGCGCTGACCAGCCGCCGTTGCCCGCGCGGCAACCGTTGCCGCCAGGCGTCGTCTCGGCGCAGGTCCGTCACGCCGGTGACGAAGCGCATGGGGTTTCCGGCTGCGCTGTGACATGAGCCCAGCTCCACCCTGCCCTCGGAGACGAAATCCAGGTCCCCAGGGCCGATGGTGAGACCGGCGAAGCTGGCGATCTCGAGGAGCATCGGCGCCGGGTTGGCCACGAAGTCCTCGTAACGCAGCCGCTGGACCCGCACGCTGCCGCGCCGGGCCAGTATCGAGAACGCCGCATTGTGCGCGTCCCACAGGACGGCCGACTGACTAGGGGTGAGACGGGCCATCTCGTCCTGTCCCTCGGTCTCTGGACGTCCGACATGCTTGGTCCAGGAGTAGGCCACTCCGCGACTGTCCCGGACCACGTGCAGCACACGCAGGTCGATGCGCGGCTCGTAGCTCAAGCAGTAGGCCAAGGAGGAGTGCTTGGAGGAATCGATCAACACGCGAGCGCCGGACACCTCCGCCGCCGCCTGATAGAGCCGCAGATAGTAGTCGTTGTATGCGGCTAGATCGGCCCGCACCTGGTCTGACAGCCGACCCAGCGCATAACGCGGGAGAAAGCGGGTGCGATCGACGGCGGCGGCCAGCCGGACGATCTCGGCCACGTCTACGTTGTCCCAGCCTCCGAAGGCTTTTCCCCCCACCGCCGTCCAGAACGGGCAGAGGTGGAACCGCTGGCCGCAGCCGCACAGTTCGTCATCACGCACGTCCCGGGTCCACAGGTGCACGATCTCGCCCAGCGGGACGACGCCCGGAAGCTCACCGATCACCCGTTCCAGCAGGGTCGTGCCGCTGCGGCCGAGGCCGCCCAGGAACATCACCCGGACGGGTGACATACGCCCTCACACTCCAGGCTCTCTGCTTGGCGACCTGGATCCACTATAGGACAACGGTTCGGGCGGCGACCCCAGAATCAGGATCGCCGCCCGGC
>CALMAR010000001.1 GCA_937859855.1 uncultured Kineosporia sp. | reverse complement strand
CGCGCGTCCACGACGATGGGCCGGGTGGGCACCCGCCCCGAAGCGATCAAGCTCGCCCCCGTCGTCCGCTCACTGCGCGCGGCCGGTGAGCAGGTACGTGTCGTGAGTTCGGGCCAGCACCGCGAGTTGATCGATGACCTGCTTCCCGGGTTGGAGGCTCCGGCGGACGCAGATCTGGCGGTGATGCGGCCCTCCCAGTCGTTGTCGTCGTTGACGGCGCGGCTACTCGAAGCCGTCTCTGCCGAATTGGCCGCGCACAGAACGCATCTGCTCGTTGTTCAGGGTGACACGACGACCGCGCTCGCGGGTGCCCTGGCCGGGTTCTATGCGGGCGTACCGATAGCCCATGTGGAGGCAGGACTACGCTCGGGGCGACGTGACAATCCTTTCCCCGAGGAAGCCAACCGGCAACTCATCTCGCGGTTGGCGACCTGGCACTTCGCTCCGACCGTAGGGGCGCGAAACGCCCTGCTGGAGGAAGGGATCGACGAAAGCACTGTCGAGGTAACGGGTAACACCGTCATCGACAACCTCTTATGGGTGTTGGAAAGATCAACCGGCGTGTCATCGTTCCGCACGTACGGTTCGTCGCGGCGGCGGCTGTTGCTGACGCTCCATCGCCGGGAAAACCAAGGCAGCGTGATGACCGGATTGGCCGCTGCGGTGGGCCGTCTGACCATCCAGCACGATCTCGAGGTGGTGTTTCCCGTACACCCCAATCCAGCTGTGCGTTCCTCGGTTATGTCTGTCCTGGAACGGAAACCGAATGTGCGGCTGATCGAACCGCTGCACTACTTCGACTTCACGGCTACGCTCGCAACCGCCGACCTGGTGGTCACCGATTCGGGCGGGGTGCAGGAGGAGGCGCCCACGCTTGGGAAGCCGGTCCTGGTAGTACGGGACACCACCGAGCGGCCCGAAGCGGTCCAAGCGGGCTGCGCCTGTCTTGTTGGCACCGATCCGGCGGAGCTGGAGGCGGCAGTCTCACTCCTGCTCACCGACTCAGAGCACTATCAGCGCATGGCCAGGCCTGCCAATCCTTTCGGAGACGGCAACGCTGCCGGACGGATCGTCAGCCGTCTCGTGGGCGACCTGGCGTATTCGCGTCCATCTCATTCGGCGCCGCACAAGGCCCGCGATTCACGTCTTAAGCCCCAAGGAAAATCATGCATATCAATCTGACCTGGGCCGCCTGGTTCACCGCGGCCGTCGTCTTCTATTATATTGCGCTGTTCTTCATATCACTGGTCCGTCCGCCGCGACCCAAGGCCCCCGCCGAGTGGAATCCGCCGCTGATGGTGATCGTCGTCCCCGCCCGCAACGAAGAGCAAGTCATCGATTCGACGATCACCAATCTTCAGTCGCTCGAATTCTCCGGTGAGTACCGGATTCTGGTCATTGACGACGCATCCACCGACGCCACCGGAAGGATCGTTGCCCGACACGCACAGGGGGACAGCTGGATTCGGCTCGTGAGCCGGACGCCGGACCAGGGCGGCCGGGGCAAGAGCGACGTGCTCAACCATGCCTACCGCGCCATCAGCGAAGCCTTTGAGAAGGAGGACGAGTGGCTCGGCGGTCGGTCGCAAGCAGACATCATCTTCGTCATCGTGGACGCCGACGGACGCCTGGAGACGGACTCACTCGAGGTCGTCGCTCCGTATTTCGCCAACCCATCAGTCGGTTCGACTCAGATCGGCGTCCGCATATACAACGCCGCCGAGAATGCCCTGGCGCGAATGCAGGACATGGAATTCGTCGGGTTCACCTACCTGGTTCAAATTGCCCGTGATCGGATCGGCTCCTCTGGACTGGGCGGCAATGGTCAGTTCACCCGCCTGTCCGCGCTTGCCTCGCTGCAAGGAACTCCGTGGACATCCACAGCGCTCACCGAAGACCTGGATCTGGGGCTGCGGCTGGTCGAGTCCGGGTGGCGCACTCGGTTCTGCCACCACACGACCGTGGCCCAACAGGGCTTGACCTCTTGGAAACCGTTGTTGAGACAACGAACTCGCTGGATTCAGGGTCACTACCAATGCTGGAACCACATCCCGCGACTCGCTCACGCGCGCGGCGCCTCGCGAGCGGGCCGGTTGGATCTCGTGCTCTACCTGTTCCTCGTGGTCACCGTCGCCATTATCGCCACCAGCATGGCACTGTCCATCGCAGCCAGTTTCGGGCTGGTGGAGGTCACCTCAACCTTCCTGTCGTTCCTACCTGAAGGCACACCGCTGCGGGCTGTTTCGTTCTGCTTCAGTATCGCGCCCCTGGTCACGTTCATGATCACCTATCAACAACATTCACGGCACCCTTATAAATGGTGGGAGGTGCCTGCCTACGCAATCCTGTTCTCGCTCTATTCCTACGTGTGGACGATTACAACGGTCAGAGCATGGAGCCGCATCCTGCTGCGCCGAAACACCTGGATCAAGACCCCCCGTGTCCAACCGGTCGAGGCGGTCGAGGCCGTCGAGCAACAAGCGGTCTGTGCATGACCGAGGCCGAATATGTTATTTTATGAAAGTGGTTAAAACGACATCTTTTCTATTTCTGGTTGCGGCAGCGTCATCGGGCGGACGGGGCGGTCCTAAGTCGTGGTCCAGACGAAGGTTGCGCTGCCAGTGGCGCCGGCAGTATCGCTCGCGGTGACCGTGACGGTGTACGTGCCCTTGGCGGTCGCCGCCCCGGAGATGACGCCGGCCGAGTTCATTGACAGCCCCGGCGGCAGTCCGGTCGCGATGTAGCTGACACCGTCCTTCGCCGGAGCGAAGGTCCAGTCCAGTGCCTTGTCTACCGGGCTGCTCATGCCATGCGGGTTGGCCACCGTCAGCCCGGCACCGGACCCGGCACTGGCACCGGACCCGGCGCCCGGCGTAGTGCTGGCCGCGCTGACGGCTGGAGTCACCGCGCTGGACACGGTCAGGTCACCGGTCTGCGGAAGGTGGCGCGAGGAGTCGCCGACCAGGATCGGGTAGCTCCCGGCCGCAGTCGTCCAGTTGCTGGCGGCGGTGTCCCAGTGCGCCAGGTCGTGCGCCGACACCGTGAAGCTGACCGTCTTCGCTTCTCCAGGGTTCAGTGTGACCCGCCTGAAGTTGCGCAACTGGTGCACCGGCTCACCGATGGAGTCCGGATATCCGGCGTACAGCTGGACGACGTCGGCGCCCGCCGTCGCTCCGGTGTTGGTCACCGTCGTGGTCACCGTGGCCTGGCCACCGGAAAAGCTGCTGACCTGCAAGTTGCTGAATCCGAACGTGGTGTAGGACAGGCCGAACCCGAACGGGAACAGCGGCGCGATGTTCTTGGTGTCGTACCAGCGGTAACCAACGTTCAGGCCTTCGGAGTAGCTGATCGACCCGTTCACCCCTGGCCACTGCGCCGGGGTGTTAGCCGGGACGTCGGCCAGGCTCCTGGGAAAGCTGACCGGCAGCTTGCCCGAAGGGTTCACGTCGCCGAATATCAGCGCGGCCATCGCGGTGCCGATCTGCTGCCCTGGGTAGAAGTCCTCGAACACGCCGGCCACCTGGTCCAGCCACGGCATGTTGGTCGCCGAGTTGGTGTTCAGCACCACGATGGTGTGCGGATTCGCCGCCGCCACCGAGGTGATCAGCTGGTTCTGCGAGCCGGGCAGGTCGAGGGTGGTGGTGTCATGCTCCTCGTTGCCGTAGTTGTCACTGGCGAAAACTATTGCGACGTCGGAGTTCTTGGCCAAAGTGGTGGCCGCGTTCAGGTCACTCCCATTGTCGTACTGCACCGTGGTGCCGGTTCCGGCCACCCGGTTCTGGATGCCGGTGATCGGCGACACCGTCCCTGAGCTGGTCACGGTGGCGCTGCCACCGCCAATCGTCTGGGTGCCGGCGCCCCCGTCCGCCCCGAGCACGGCGATCGAATGCGTGGTGCTGGTGGACAGCGGCAACACACCGTTGTTCTTCAGCAGCACTGTGCCTTCCTCGGCGCCCTGCAGCGCGACCGCCACGTGGGCCGGCGTGGTCACGGTCGCCGCCGGCGAACCGGTGCGGGCCTGGTCGAACATGCCGAACGCGAACATCTGCGTGAGCACGCGGCTCACCATCGTGTCCAGCGTCGCCGGGCTGACGGTGCCGGCCTGCACTGCCTGCTTGAGGAAGTCAGCGTAGAAGTAACCGTTGGGCATCTCCATCGTCAGCCCGGCGTTGGCCGACTCGACGGTGGAGTGCGTACCGCCCCAGTCGCTGGTGACGAAGCCGCCGAATCCGGCCTGCTGGTATAGCGGGACGTTCAGCAGTGCCGGGTTCTGACAGGCCGGGATGGTGTTGACGATGCTGTAGGCACACATCACCGCTGCGGTCGCGCCCTGCCTGATCGCCGTCTGGAAGGCCGGCAGGTAGAGCTCCTGCATGGTGCGGGCGTCCACCGTCACCGAGCCGGCCGGGTTCTCGATGTTGTAGACCGCCGCGTGCTTGGTCTCGGCCATCACACCCTGGCTCTGGATGCCCTGAACGTCGGCGGCGGCCATCTGCCCGGCCAGATAGGGATCCTCGCCGAAGCTTTCGAAGGCCCGGCCCCAGCGGGGGTCGCGGACGATGTTCACCGTTGGGCCGAGCGCGACATTCGCACCCTTGCCCGCGAACTCGGCACCGATCGCGGCGCCGTACTGCTGCTCGTAGGCCGGGTCGAAGGTCGCCGCAGTGAGGTTGCCGGAGGGCATCTGGGTGACGCCGCCGAGCCCGTCGCCGACACCGGCCGGACCGTCCTGAAGCCCGATGTCGGGAATGCACAGCGCCGGGATGCCGGTCACGTTGCCGATGTACGGTGTGGCGTTGCCGTTGCCGTGCAGGATCGACACCTTCTGGTCCAGCGTCATCTGCGCCATCAGCTGAGCCACCCGCTGCGCCACCGGCGCGGTCGAGCCCACCCACGGGCAGTCGCCGTTGCCGCCGCCCGGCGGGCTGGTCGTCGTCGGGCTGGGTGACGGCGTGCCCGAGCCAGGCTCGAAGACCTGGAACTCCCACAGCGAGTAGCCGTACTGGGTGGCCCTGGCGGTGCCGTTCATCCGCACGTACCGGCCGCTGCCGGTGACGTTCAGCGTCTGCACGCCGAGCTGCCCGGCCGTGACCGGGGTGATGGTGGTCCAGATGGTGCCGTTGTCAGAGGTCTGAATGGTGAACGCCGAGGCGAACGCCGCCTCCCAATTCAACCTCACCTGGCAGAGCGGCTGGGTGCTGCCGAGGTCGACCTGCAACCACTGCGGGTCGGAGAAGGCGCTTGACCAGCGGGTGCCAGCATCGCCGTCCACCGCCGAGGACGCCGGCGTACCGCTGCTCTCGGTTGACGACGCGGTGGCCGGCTTCCCCTGCGCGGCGTTCGCCGAGCCGCACACGTCCGTTGTGCCGCCGCCATAGACCTGGAACTCCCACAGCGAGTAGCCGTACTGGGTGGCCCTGGCAGTGCCGTTCATCCGCACGTACCGGCCGCTGCCGCTGACGTTCAGCGTCTGCACGCCGAGCTGCCCGGCCGTGACCGGGGTGATGGTGGTCCAGATGGTGCCGTTGTCAGAGGTCTGAATGGTGAACGCCGAGGCGAACGCCGCCTCCCAATTCAACCTCACCTGGCAGAGCGGCTGGGTGCTGCCGAGGTCGACCTGCAACCACTGCGGGTCGGAGAAGGCGCTTGACCAGCGGGTGCCAGCATCGCCGTCCACCGCCGAGGACGCCGGCGTACCGCTGCTTTCGGTAGACGAGGCGGTGGCCGGTTTACCCTGGGAGAGCAAGGTTTCGGCCGCCCGGGCCGGCGGCGCGGACACGGCCAGGTAGGCCACGATCAGCGCCGTCACACCAAGCAGGACGGCGATGATCCCTGGCCTGGCCAGAGCGGGCCGGCCAGCACGCGCAGCAGAATAAGCAGACACCGGGTCTCCCGAGACGAACGACGAGCCCTTGGGCCGGCCCGCGGCGCACCCGTCAGGCGGGCCACGCCGATGACCAGGAAGGGCATCGTGGAGCAGACAGTGGGCAGTGAGCGAGCAGTTTCAGTCAGGTAGCCGATCAGCGCGGTTCTGGTTGTCGGGCAATGAAACTCGGGCATCACCCTTCTCTGAGGACGGGGCAGGACGTGAGATGACTGGACGGGCGGCTGTTCCTGGGCCGGCGGAGATCCGGCGGAGTGTCACCAGCCAACGGCGACCTGCAGGTACTGCGGGTCGTTGTGGGTGATGTATGACGACTGTCCGGCGTAGTCGTCGTACGGGAAGCCGTACGCCAATCCATCGACGGCGTTGTCGTGCCAGAACTTCGCGTAGTAGTTGGCGGGAGCCGACGTGTAGTACTGCGCCGGGTCGTTCTGCACCGCGGCCGGTTGGCCCGCCACATGCCGGTTGAGGGCCGCACAGGTGGCCGGTTCGGCGCCCAGCGCGTTCGAGCAGCCGAAGATCTCCTGCGTGGTCGCGGAGATTCCGTTCTGGGCCGCATAGCTGCTCATGTAGTCCGCGTCCGCGCCGCCGGGCTGGAAGGCCGGCAGGCTCCCCGGGGCGATGATCCGGTATGGCGCGTACGGCGCCTGCGCCAAGGCCTGGAACGGGGCCGGCACGGAGGCGATGAACCGGTTGAACGTGGCTGTCCGTCCTTCGCTGAAGATCAGCGGCGAGTCACCCACCGTCTGGTCGGAACCGTCATGGTTGTGCAGGTGCATGACGATCGGCAGCGCCCAGGCGTCGACGCGAGTGGTGTTGCCGTTGAACTGCGCCGCGCCGATGGTGAACTCGATGAAGTCCTGATACTGGCTGGTCGGCGAGCCGAGGTAGAAGTACATCCGCCCCGAGGAGTTCACCGGCATGTCGAAGTAGGGGTTGGACGCGACGCTGTACATCTGGCCGTTGAAGCTGTAATACACCTGGCTGTCGGGGTACTGACCGTTGGTGCGATTGAGGATCTGCAGTTCCAGCACATTGTGCGCGGCCGGAATCTGGCTCGGGTCACCCCAGAATGAGGCCGGGAAGCCACCGTACGAGCCGCCGGACGCCGGATCGGAGGGGGTGGGCGTGGGCGAAGGAGTCGGTTCCGGGCTGTCCGAGCTGCCGGCCACGTTGACGGCGAACTCGAAGAGCGAATAGCCGTACTGCGTGCCGCGCTGCGTGCCGTACATCCGCAGATAGCGGCCGGAACCGGAGACATTCAGGGTCTGGATGCCCCCAGCCCCGCTCGTGGTCGAGTACAGCGTCGTCCAGGTCGACCCGTCGGCCGAACTCTGCAGCTCGAAGCTCTTGCCGTAGGCGGTTTCCCAGTTCAGCATCACCCGGCAGATCGACTGGGTGGAACCCAGGTCGACCTGCAGCCACTGGGGGTCGCTGAAGGCGCTGGACCAGCGGGTGCCGGTGTCGCCGTCCACCGCGTTGCCGGGGCCAAAGGATGCGTTCTCGGTCGAGGAAGCGGTGGCCGGTCGGCCCTGCGCGGCGTCCGCCGTCCCACAGGACCCGGACGTGGAGGCCGTGCCGTAGATCTGAAACTCATACAGCGAGTAGCCGTACGGGGTGGCCCGGGTGGTGCCATTCATCCGCACGTAGCGACCGCTTCCAGTTACGGCGAGGGTCTGGGTGCCGCCGGTGCCGGTGGTGGTTGTGTAGATGCTGGTCCAGGTGGTGCCGTCGGTCGAGGTTTGGATCTGGAAGGCCGAGGCGTAGGCGGCCTCCCATTGCAGGGCGACCTGGGAGATCGACTGGGTGGCACCGAGGTCGACCTGCAGCCACTGGGGGTCGCTGAAGGCGCTGGACCAGCGGGTGCCGGTGTCACCGTCCACCGCATTGCCGGGTGCGAAGGATGCGCTCTCGACCGAGGACGCCGTGACCGGCTTGCCCGCAGACAGCAGGGTGGCAGCCGCCCGGGCCGGGGAGGCCAGACTGCTGACCAGGCCCAGCAGCAGGGCGAGTACGGCGACAACCGCACCGCCCCGCCGCACCCCGGTGGGGTGGGACCGGCGGCTCAACGGCCTGGACGGCGGGGGCATGGTTCCTCCTGAAGCTGGTTTCGTGCGGCTGGCCGGTGCGGGCGGTGGGTCAGCTCACGGGTAGGTGGTGACGGTGCTTGGAGTGGTGTCGCCCGGCGTCTGGGCGCCGGTGTCGTTGATCACGTGGGTGATGGTGCCGACGTTGCCCAGCGAAACGGTGAGCAGGTCGTGCAGTTTCACCCCGGCGGTGTCCGGCACTTCGAACGCGTGATAATTGTTCACAGACGGGTTGGCGTTGAAGTAGCAGTAGCTGCCCAGGCCCCACGCCTCGTGCGAGGTGACCCCGGAGCCGACTTTGTAGGCCGCGTAACCATTCATGGAGCCGTTCATCCACGCGGCCTGATCCGGCGGATCGTAGGGGTTCTCGTTCTGGAAGAAGATGGTCTTACCGCCCTGCCCGTTCCAGACCACCTCGTACTTCTGGTAGTGCTCGACGAACAGCCCGGTGGCCAGCACGTCGTTGCCGTTGACGGTGAGGCCGGTGTCCGCGGTGTTCGTGGTCCACCCGACGCCGGTGCCGTGGTCGGCCCGCCAGGCCCAGATGTGGTCGATCAGGGTGTTGTTGCTGTTCACCACCAGGCTCTGGGTCGCCTTGCCTGCCTGGTCACCGCCGATCCGGAAGAACACGTCCTGCAATGACGCCGGGTCGGCAACGTGACTCGCCGAGGAGCCGCCCGGGCCGACGGTCAGCAGGGAGGGCGAATTCGTGGTCCCAGCGCTGAACAGCAAGCCCTTGATCCGCACGCCGTCGACGTCGGCCACCTGCATCGCCGTGACGCCATTGTCCGGGATGAAGGTCGGGAAGCCGATGCCGAGCACCACGGTGCCGGGCCTGGTGATGTCGAGGGTCTGGGCGAGGTGGTAGACGCCGGGCGTGACGAAGAGGTTGCAGCCTTCCGCCAGCGCCGCATTGATTGTCGCAGCGGTGTCGCCGGACTTCACCACATAGAACTGGCTCAGCGGCAGCGAGGTGCCGGGGGTGCTGCCGTTCGCCCAGCTCGGACCGGAGGCGCTGGTCCGCAGCGAGGGCAGGAACACGTGGTACTCGCCGTCCGAAGTGACGTACAGGTAAGGCACGTCGCGCGAGGTAGGTGTGCTGGCCAGGGTCGTCATCGGCGGGTTGGGGAACGACTGAGCCGGAGCGCCGTCCACGCCCGAGAAGACCATGTTCCAGACCGAGCCGTTCCAGCCGCCGTAGCTGCTGTCCTTGGAATACCACTGCTGCTGCGACCCCGAGGTCACCTGTCCGGACACCTTGGTGTCGGAGATGTAGCCCCCCGAGGCGTAGCCGTTGCTGGCCGGGAAGAGATTCAGCCCGCCGCGCACGTCGATGCGCCGGAACGGAGCAGCTTGCGCCACCGCCCAGCGGTCGGAATCGTGGGAGGGATTGATGGCCAGGTTCTCGGCCGAACGCCAGAAGTTCTGCGTCGCGTTACCGGCGTCGGAGGCGTTGAAGGCGTCGACCGTGACGTCACCGTTGATGGTCACGTCGTCCGGGTTCTGTCCCAGGCCTGCGACCGACGTGTAGAAGCCGACATTGTCCTCGACGTTGTAGGTGCCCGGCTTGTACAACTCGGCGACCCGGCCGTTGCCGAACTGGGCACCGGTGGTGTCCTTCTGCGCGGCGAAGTCGGCGTCCAGCTGGGCCTGGATCGTGGCGCTGGACATGCTCGGGTCGAACACGTGCACGTTCGGGCCGAAGTCGGGGGGGGCGGCCTGGACTGGGCACTCACCGGCCGCCGGGGTTGTGGCGGGGGTTGTGGC